>JAPLGI010000078.1 GCA_026390245.1 Caldisericota bacterium | reverse complement strand
CGCAGAATGAACTTGAGCATAGGACCTCCAAAGATACAACAGAGGGGCGACTCTCCAACTTGAGAGCAGAGCCGCCCCGCTTCTTTTCTTATCTAGATCGTTTGTGCCGCATTCAAGAAGGTTCTGGCACCTACCCCATGTAGGCGTTCTTCCAGTCGACAAATCCTAGCGTCGACTGATAGAAGTTCTTGATGCCCTTGCTCAGGAGTACGGGGTTCGTGTAGTAATAGATTGGAAGAATGGGCATGTCTGTCATGAGGATCTTCTCTGCAGCATGCAGTGCCGCCATGCGCGCCTTCGGATCCGTAGTCGCCTTGGCTTTGGCTATGAGAGCATCGTACGACTTGTTGCTCCAGCCGGTGTCGTTGTTGCCACCACCTGTCACCCACATGTCCAGGAATGTGTTGGGGTCCATGTAGTCACCGATCCAGCCCGCACGCGAAACGTTGTAGTTGAGGTGCTGCCGGTCGTCCATGTAGACGCCCCACTCCTCGCTCTTGAGCGTGCAGGTGATACCAAGGTTCTTCTTCCACATCTGCTGGATCGCCTCGGCAATGGATTTGTGCCGGTTGGAGGTGTTGTAAAGTATAGTGAAGGCAGGGAACCCCTTGCCATTGGGATAGCCCGCCGCAGCGAGCAGGGCCTTGGCCGTAGCGATATCATTGTCCACGTAGAACTTCTCCTGCGAAGCCTTGCGGAAGTCACTGCCAGGAGCCGCGTCTGCAATGCCGTACGGAACATACGCCAACGCAGGAACCTCCCCGCCCTGAGTGATCGACTTGGTGATGCCCGCGCGGTTGATTGCCAGCAACAGAGCCTTGCGAACGCGGACATCATTGAAGGGCTTCTTGGTGACATTGACCAAGTAGTAGTAGGTCCCAAGATATGGAAGGATCTGTGCGTCGCCCGAAGCGACCAGCTTGGGCAGCTCCGAGACAGGCACGTTCGCCGCGGCGTCCAGCTGACCACTCTGGAACATCGCAAGCGCCGTCGACTCATCCTCTACCATGTAGTAGGTGATCTTCGTAAGCTTGACCTTGTCCTTGTCCCAATACGTCGGGTTCTTAACAAAAGTCATCTTCTCGTTGTGCGACCATTCCGTGAGCTTGAAAGGCCCATTTGTCACATATGTCTTGACATCAGAGGCCCACTTGTCATTCTTGCTGACCACCGCCTTGCATACCGGCATCAGCGTGGGGAATGCTGTCAGGTTGAGGAAGTAGACCGTGGGGGACTGGAGATACACCTTGAGCGTTTTGGCATTCAGTGCCTTGACGCCAATGTTCTTGCTGGGGTCGATCTCTTTCTTCAGATCAGGCACGGCGACATCCTTGTCCCCTTCCTTCTTCGTAAGGGGATTGCCCTGAGCGTCGACAGCCTGGACATAGTACTTGCTGCCGACCTTGATGGCCTTGTTGAATGCCTCACCGCCATACACATAGTAGAGCTGGTAGGCGTACTCGGAAGCTATTTCCGGACTGAGCGCGCGCTTCCAGGCATACTCGAAATCGTATGCAGTTACGGGTGTTCCGTTCGTCCAATATGCGTCGCGAAGCGTGAACAGATACGTCTTCCGGTCCGCGGAGATCGTCCAGCTCTTTGCAATCGCCGGCTGCGGCATATTCTTGGCGTCGATACGCGTCAGTCCGTCGAAGACCTGCAGTTCAATATTCGCTTCCGGAATGCCTGTTGTAATGGCTGGATCGATCGCAGCAGGCTCCGTTCCCAGGTTGTACGTTACCTCCTGAGCAACTGCCTTCGCTGACGGCATGACAGAAACTCCACCGAAGAATGAGACCAGGAATACAACTATCAAGACAAGTGACAGTGCTTTCCTCATGTGATAGCCTCCCCTTTCCCAACGAGATTTGCCGCTTGCGCGACCAATTTCAATGGTACCAACCGACGGGAAAAATACAACGGCACAGGACCCCCCTCCTGGTCAACATGGCAAAGTGCAGAAGCGCCGGTCTTGGTGACCGGCGCTTCTTGACGCAATCGATGTGAGCTACTTGCCCTTGGCCGTCGGTACGGGTGGAACAGCCACCGGAGGAAGGTCCCTGAAGAGCTCCTTGATCGTGCCGAGACTCCCCATGAGGGCGCTGCTCTCATACGGCATAAACACCTTGTTTGATGGATTCGCGCTGATGGCTTCAAGCGTCTCCATGTACTTCAGCGCCAGGACGTCCTGCGACGCGCCGCCTTCATGAATCCCCTGGAAATATGCAATCGTCGCTTCCTTTCGAGCATTCGCTACGGTGATCAGCGCCTGCGCTTCGCCCTCAGCACTGAGGATCCTCTGCTGCCGATTGCCCTCGGCACGAAGGATCGCAGCCTGCTTCTCACCCTCTGCCTTGTTGATCTCGGCTTCCTTCTGTCCCTCGGCTTCG
>JAPLGI010000106.1 GCA_026390245.1 Caldisericota bacterium | reverse complement strand
ATGGCGATCTGCTCGCCTGGCTTGTACCCGGCTTTCTCGATGGCCTTGACGATCAGCTCGATGGCTTCAGCATTGCGCTTGAGTGCAGGAGCGAATCCGCCCTCGTCGCCCACGCCGGTGGTGTAGCCAGCAGCCTTCAGAACGCCCTGGAGCGTATGATAGGTTTCGGCTGCCCAGCGCACAGCTTCCCGGAACGTCGGTGCGCCCACCGGTGCGATCATGAACTCCTGCAGGTCGGTCCCCTGCCAGTTGGCGTGGACGCCACCGTTCATGATGTTGAACATGGGGACCGGCAGCATTGTCGCGGTCACGCCGCCAATGTAGCGGTACAGTGGAAGATCACAGGCCAGTGCCGCGACCCGCGCGGTTGCCAGGCTGACGCCCAGGATGGCGTTGGCGCCCAGCCGTGTCTTGTTCGGTGTGCCGTCCAGTTCGATCATCTTCATGTCGACAGCGCTCTGGTCGGTCGCGTCCATGTCCTCAAGGGCGTCGGCAATTTCGGTGTTGATGTGCTCTACTGCTTTCAGAACTCCTTTTCCCCCATACCGGGCCTTGTCCCCGTCACGCAGTTCCAGCGCTTCGTGGATGCCGGTCGACGCTCCTGACGGAACGCCTGCCCGTGCCATGATCCCATGCTTCAGTGTAACTTCGACTTCAACCGTCGGATTGCCGCGCGAATCAAGGATCTCCCGTGCATGGACCTTCTTGATAGCTGTTGTCATTGTCATTCCTCCTCGTGCAGTATTGTAACCACCATAGTATTGTTCAATCGATCGCTGTTTCCAGTGTGAGTGATGTGTGAGTTCACTTGCTCTCCCGAGCCACCTTGAGTCGGAAGAACGCGTACAGCGCGTCATAAACGGCGAATTGAGCCTCCAGGTTGTCAGTGTCGTCCGGATACATCACAGAGAATCCCTGCGCCAGCGCTTCGAGCCCCCTGGCGTATGGGTTCACGTCCAGCTGATCCGTGTCTGCAGCGTTGACGACATCGGCAAGCTGCAGCAGCGCCTTGTCCTTGAGGTGATACTTCTCCATGATCGACACAAAACTGCAGTGCCCGTCATGATGACCAAGCTCGGCGCCTTCCGTGTCAAACGGCGTTGCCAGCTCGTACTCGGCCACGTCATCTACGATGTCGCTGGCCACAAACATGAATTCCGCGTCATTGTCGACGAACCGGCTGATCAGCCAAGGGCAGGCAACCCTGTCCACATGCACGTGCGTGCGCGTGATCCACTTCATATGAGCCTCCCGAATGATGGACTGTCTACGGACACCACAGTCTGTCCGGAACGGTCAGGCGGTCAACTGTCCGGATCGCTGCCGTCCGTCGACGCTCGCAGACCCTCACTTGCCACCAGCGCAATCGACGACGCCGTCAAAACCAGCGCCACCGCCATCGCCCACGTGAAGGGGCTCCGGAAGATGACCAGCGACAGCAGGGCTCCAGCCAGGGGACCGACGGCGAAGAAGGCCCCCGTGCGCGCCGCGCCCATGGCTTTGAGCGACAGGATGAACAGCACAAGTGAGACTCCATACGAGATGCAGCCGACGCCGAGCCCGGCCAGGAGGCTGGCCGGCGCAGGCAAACTGCCTTTGGTCGCCCACGAGAGTCCCAGAGAGAAGAGTCCTGCCGCCAGTCCCTTGACACTGACCAGGACAAGAGGATCACAGCGGGACAGCCGCGCGGACACGTTGTTGTCGACGCCCCATGCAATCGCTGCGCCCACGATCAGCAGTGGTCCGACCATGCTGGACGTCCCACCCGTCGTCACCCCGGTGAGCAGGACGCCCGTCGTCGTCATCAGGACGACCGCCCCCCACACCGCCCTCGACACACGTTCCCTGAAGAACATCCATGCAATGAGCGCCGTGGTCACGCCCTCGAGGTTTAGGAGGAGCGACGCCGTGAACCCCGACGCCGCACGCACGCCGAACATCAGGAGAACAGGGGCCAGGACCCCTCCGACGGCGATCATCGTAAGCACGTACGGTACATCCAGGCGCCGGAGTGGTTCGCTGTGCAGTCCGCGCGTCACCCCGAGCAGACGACCGACAGACACAGCCACGAATGCTCCGAGATAAAGGACACCCGCAAGTGCGATCGGATCCATGGTGGCGACGATGAGCTTCGACAGCGGCGCGCTGAGCCCGAACAGGACTCCTGCTCCCAGCGCCAGCGGGATGCCTCGGCGCACGTCGGGTCTTCGAGCTGCCATTGTTCCTCCTGAAGCAACACCCCCGGTCGCGTATCTGCCGCAGGTGCTATCACACTCAGTATAGACAAAACGGGCCGCAGCAAACGCCGCGGCCCGTTTTGCATACGCCAGACTTGCTGCTATGGTGTCTTCAGTGCGTCCAGTTTTGCCAGGACAGCCTCAAGAGCCTTGAGCTCCTCCCCGGCCTTCACGTAGTCGCCCGTCGACGTGTACTGCTTGTACCGGGTCATCGTGGCGACCGCTTCGGCGATGAGCGCCTTCTGCTCGGCAGTCACGGTTCCGGGCGTTGCGGTCCCGCCCGTCGTCCCCGTGTCAGGTGGCACAACCACCGGCCCAGGTTCGGTGGTTGCTGGTCCTACCCCGCCAATGTCCACCGTCGTTCCCAGCAGACTGCTGAGGGCCTGATCCAGGTTGTCCCCCCACACCAGCTTGTCTTTGGTGGCCGCGACGATCTTCTTGATCTGCGGCATCTTGGAGCTGCTGGACTGCAGATAGATAGGCTCGATGTACAGCAGTGAGCCGTCCACGGGCAGGATGAGCATGTTGCCCCGGAGGACCTGCGAACCCTGCTGGTTCCAGAGCGTCAGCGTCTTCGAGATCTCGGTATCCTGATCGATGCGGGCCTCAACCTGGAACGGACCGTACACGACACGGTCCTTGCTGAACTTGATGACGGACACGCGATCGGGGCTGGTGATGTCCGAACTGATCGCGATGAGCCCCACAAGATTGTCCTTGCCGACAGGCGTGAACGGCGTGACCAGCGAGAAAACCTGCTTCGTCGACCCCGGCAGTCTGAAGAAGATGTAATAGGGCTCGATGGTGGAGTCTGTCCCCAGGTAGCGTTCCTTCGCCACGGCCCATTTGTCTTCCTGCCCGTAGAACACCCGGGGGTCCGTCATGTGATACTTCGAGAAGACGCGGCTCTGCAGCGCGCCCAGCCCGGACGGATACCGGTAGTGCTCCTTGACAAATGATGGAGCCTCGTCGAGGGTCTTGAACAACCCAGGGTAGACACGGTCGATGGTCGCCGCAATGGGATCGGTCTTGTCGATGAGATAGAAGGTCGTCGTCCCGTCGAATGCGTTCACCGTGTACATGAAACTGTTGCGGATGTAGTTGACGACTTTCCCGTTCAACTCCGCGCCGGCGTCATAGTACTCGCTGTTGGGGAAGAACTGCGAGGTCGTATACCCCTGACCGAACCAGAAGAGCTGGCCCTCGGGGTCCACAACAATGTAGGGGTCACTGTCCACCTCGAGGAACGGCGCAATGTGCTTGACGCGCTCCTGCAGATTGCGATAGACCATGATGCGCGATTCACTGCTGATCTGTCCCGAGATCAGGATATTGACGTTCTGGTTGACGAAGGAGAAGGCCAGCCGGTTGAGCATCGACAGGCGGATGCCGCCGTTGCCTGTGTACTGGTACTGCTTGTTGGCGTCGCCCTGCGGATAGTCGAACTCGGACGAGTTGCCTTTGACGATGGCAAACTCGTTGGTGCTTTCGCCATAGTAGATACGCGGCTCGGAAATGTCGATGAACCCGCCGTTGCTGACAGGGGGGATGTCCTTGACCGCGTACACCGGGGCTCCCTCGGACGAGAAGTCGCTGACACCATTTGCGACGACGCCGAACCCGTGGGTGTAGACCAGACGATCATTCACGAAACTGCGCGACGTGTCAGGAAGAAGCGACTGGTCCAGTTCACGCGCCGCAATCATGACCTCCTGCGGCTTGCCATTCAGTGTGTAGCGGTCGATGTCGATATCGTTGAACTTGTAGTAGCTGCGGATGGACTGCAGCTGTTCATTCGTGTCGGCAAGCGCACGCCAGTCCCACAGCCGCACGTTCTGCAGAACGTCCTTGTTGGCGATGACGGCAGCAGTCGTCAAGGTCGTCTGCGTGCCGGGATCGGGGATCACCGTGACAGCCGACAGGCCAAAGGCGGTATTGGTCGCCGCGATGTTGTTGGCCAGATAGGGCGTCTCGCGCGTCAGTTCGTTGGGTTTGACGGCGAAGCGCTGATACAGCGCTGGAATGCCGGAGACAAGGAGAATATACGCGATGAGCGTGATGGCGCCGACCCAGCCAAGGAATTTCGGGCTAGCCAGCCGGGGCTTGAAGGAAGCCATCAGGAACACGATACCACAAAGCAGGATGCCGACAGCGGTCGCCTTGATGAGCGGGATGCGGACAACCTGATCCGTATTGCTGACGCCGAACACGACGCCGTTGCTCTGGAACAGGAGTCCATACATCGAGAACCAGACTCCTGCGGCCGCGATGAGAAGCATGATGCCCGCAAAGAAGCTCAGACGGTTGCGCAGCCCACGGCGCAGCGCTGCGTCACCTGGCACGGAAGTCGCCAGAAGGAAACTCGCACCGATCACCGCCATGCCACCCACCGCGATGCCGGCGAGAATGCCCAGGAGCCCTCGCACCACAGGGTAGGTGAAGAAGTAGAAGTTGATGCTGTGTCCGAAGATAGGGTCGGTGTACGCTGTCGAGGCCACCTGGCGTACTGCCGCCAGGAGCTGCAAACTGAGACCACTCGCGCCCAGCCCGACGAAATTGGCTGCGACAACGGCGATGCCGATGCGCGTCCACTTGAGTGTCTGCGAAGTGCGATGAGCGTCGTCCGGGTTCATTCCTGCAAACAGGCCGTGCGGAAGCCCTGTGACCGCCCACACAACGACGTAAGCTACGACAGCCCCCACCACATACGCAACGACTCTCGCCAGCGTCCTTGTCCAGAAGACCTGCCGGTAGTCGACCTCGGTGAAGAAGAGGTAATCCGTGTAGATGCCTGCCAGCGCCGCGAACACCAGCCCGGCGGCCGCGACAAGTAGAAGCGCCACACTGAGTCCCAACGCCCAGCCGCCGAACTTGCTCCTGCGCACCCCGACGAAGATGACGACCGCCACCAGCAGCAGCACGCCGAACGCCGATATCATTACCGTCTGTTGAGCCATGATATGTCAACCTCCTGTTTCACAGCAGAGCCACTACCCTCACAAAGCAACACGTATACGCAGCTGGGGGCGGCGAAGTTACTGTCACCGCCTTGGAGAACACCTGTATCACCCTCACGTCATCCAGGCATACGACACTTCTCATGACAGTTTACGCCATTCGGCGGGCAAGACAACTCAGATGGGGCTGGCGACCAGAGTCTCTGCATATCATGTCATCGACAAATTAGGTCGTCTCGTGAATAGTGAATACGTGTATGGTATACGGTGAGCGGCGATGAGGGGCGGCAGGAGGCTGAGACCAGTTTGTAGTTGCTGCGCTTTCCGGTAGCCTCAACATGGGAGCCATATATGAAACGACTTTTGGCTTTGATCCTGATATGTGCATTGTTGAGTGTCAGTGTTACTGGACATCCGCTGCCTGCTGTACAGGCAGCAGGAGAGGTGTTGTACGTTGAAATTCCTCAGGATTCATACTGCCGGGCACCGGCAACGACCGCCTATCTCCCTATCATGCTGGGAAACCTGAGTGACCAGGGAACTATGACTATACGATCTGTTGAAGTCCTGGATGCAAAGGGACAAGTAGTAGTGGCAACTGAACGAACCGAGTCCAAGCTGGAGAGTCTTGCAGGAAAGGCAGGATCCAGCGAGGAGATCCGGACAGCACTGGGAATCGTTCCTCCGACAGCGGCCGACATCACCACAGCTCGGGCCTTCGTTATTGAGGCCGCGAGTACTGTGGATAGGAAGCAGAGGAACATCCTGGTCGAACGGGCGTTCTTTACCTCACGGGCCAAACAGTCCATGAAGAATCCAGACGAGCTCACGGTGAATGAAGCCAAGATTCAGCAGCTGCTGAAGACCACGACACTGGCGGTTGATCTCACCCAGATCACGACCGATACCACATCAGAGACAGCCGTCCTCGTCGCTGTCCGCATCACCGGAGAACTGGCAGGACAACCCTTCACGCTCGACCAGCAGACTATGGTCTACCTTCTGGCCAGTCTGCCAAACGGTGGCATGTGGCATCCGGGAGATGGACATGTACACACGGACGGGTTGGCATACAAGGACTACATTCCATCTCAGTGCGTCCCGGGGCGAGAGGACATGTACGGATACAGCGATGCAGTAGACGGGGCCAGCGTATGGATGCGTCGTGACCAAGCCAACTGCAAGGGCATGCAGTGGATCATTATCACGGACCATGCAGGAACTGCAGCACGCTGCCCTACACAGGCTCGGCTGGACAGCGATAGTGAATGGCTGGTTTATAAGCAAGCTTGCCAGTTGGCAACCACTCAGTATTCACCAACAGTCACGGTATGCTCTGGCGAAGAACTGGCAACAAAAGAGTTGAACGAGTCAGGCGACGTGACAGGACATCTGCTCAGCTATGCGAACTCCCAATATGCTGCCAGCTATGGGAATGGCACATGCCAGAGTCTGATTAGCAATGTGATCGGAGCGGGAGGATTTGGCGTTGTCGCGCACCCATACAAGAACGCTCTGGGTATTGGCATTCCTTGGAGCGACTGGAATGCAGCGCCATGAAACGGTCTTGAAATCATGAGTAATGAATCCAGTCCCAACGCCAATGCTATAGCCAAGTGGGACCAGCAGCTCCTCAGCAAACTGGGCGACGAGATTCTCGGAAACTACTGGTGTGTTGCCATGGCTAACAGCGATGTCCACACTTCCAGCAGTGCTGGATGGGCAGCCAACATGAACTACATCTACACGGGCAGTTACTCTGCACCCGGAACGTCGCCATCCGTTGTATGGGATGCTATCCGCAATGGGAGATCGACTGCATCCTCTGATGGCTCATTCGCAGCAGCCACGGTCAATGGCTTCTACCCGGGAAGCCACACCACCGTGGTGCGCAACAGTACTGTCTCCGTGTTCGTCACTGGCACCCCCTTGTCAACGAAAGGGTATACGAATGCACAGGTAAGAATCATCAAGAATGGTAGCCTTGCCACTACGCAGAATATTCCCATCGATGGAATCAGCAATTTCACGACAACGATCCCTATGACCGTTTCTCAGAACTGCTACATCCGTGCAGAGGCAGCGTATAGCAACGGAATTCAGTCCGGATACTGTCTGGTCAATCCGGTGTTTATCGGCACAAGTAACTGAGGATCGGTGTCACTCTCCGAAAGTCATCATACGACGCTGACTTCGCGTCGGTGAAGAAAGGACTGACTGAGACCTCGACGAAACACTAAGCATGATGTACGGTCCCTGCCAGGGAGGTACTTCAACAGATCCCTGGCAGGGGCGGGAATGGCAAAGGAGGTCTTTCGTGGAACCTGAACGTAATGAGGAAACCAATGTGAATCCGGAGGCATTCGAGGATAAACACAACAGGCAGATGGTCGCCATCTCTCTTGCACTGACCAGTCTCGGGTTCCTCATCCTGGAAGGAGTCGTCTGCATGTTCTCTCAACGGGCAGACCCGTGGCATGGGTATCTGTGGTTTGCGCTGGCGACACTCCTCTGCGTGGCGATCTTGCTCCTGCTTTCATCCCGTCGCTACGGCGGTCCCGCCACACTCAATGCTGTCCTCGGCTCTCTCGGAGCAGTTAGTGTCGTGCACGCGTTCATGCTGCTGATCTATGCAGGAACACTGCTACCGGCAACGGGACTTTCTGAACTGACGCTGCGTGTGAACCCGCCTCTTGTGACAGATCTCATGCTTGCGATACGTCTGTTTATCCTTGATGGCGAATCGGCCAGGATGATCAGCAAAGCTCGAGATGGTACGAATCCTTTTCTCAGAAAGCCATCGCCAAAGGCCTGGCGCTCCGTGGCTGCGTCAGTCTCTTTCGCTCTCCTGATTGTGCTGGCCTTTGTCTGGTCAGTCAGTTCTTCATTCAGGTTCTACGAGGAAGGGCAGCTTGCCACCTTTGACTTCTCGCTCCTCAAGCCTTCACCGGAACTACTGCGAAGCATCCGTATTCAGGCTCTCATCTCCTGCGTGCATGAAACCATCATACGACTCTTCCCTTTGACCATCGCGCACGGGAGCATGCTCCTTGCCTCTCGCATCCGCATGAGATGCCTGCGCGTTGTAGCTCTCGCGTCTGGATTCTCCCTTGCCGCCTGGGGATACGTGCTGGTGTTGATGCATACCACTCTCTGATCATACCGTTCGCTTATGCACTGCTGCTGTCCTATCGGGTACGAACGCGTCTATCAGACTGACAACGACTGTTCATGGGGGGTCAAGTGTTCACTTTGTCCGGTGGTAACTTCCTCAGGGTTTCGGGTACGTGATTGTGATCGTCTGGGTCGAAGCTTCCCATTGCACATCTGCCCCCAGGCTCTCCGCGACGAAGCGCAGAGGGAGCATTGTGCGACTGTTCAGGATCTGGGGCACCACCTTTGGGTTTGTGCTGTCGATGGGAGTCGACTTGCCATTCACCAGCGCGCTCGACTTCCCGATGACGAGCTTGAGTTCAGTCCCGTCAAGCGAAGTAGTCACGGTCTGGCTCGCAGCATCCCAGGCGACGGTTCCGCCGAGCGACTCGACGACTGCCCGAATCGGGACCAGCGTGCGCCCCTCGACAATGACCGGCGGCGCATCCAGCACAATGCCGGAGCTGCCGACGTTCATCGTCGGCGAACCCACATGAAGGACAAGGACTGTCCGGGGTTGTTCCGCTACGACACGCACAGGAATGGAGCGTGCTTTGCCCGCAAGTACCTGCTTTCCCCCTTCTCCACCCAGCAGCTGAAGCTCGTCGATATCGAGCTGTGTTGTTCCGGCCCCTAGTGCTCGGAACGTCAGGATGGCGACACTGCCGTTTCCGCTGACCGGTCGGGCATCGCCCTCGAGCGTCGACGCGACGATTACTTCGCCTGCGGTATCGTGATCCTCGATAAACAGGGTTTCGGCGCCCATGAGGTCACCCCTCGCCACACTCACGAACTGCAGAGCCTTGTCGTCATAGGTGACTCGACACGCCACTCCGTAGAGACTCTCCACGTCACGTGCATCCAGTGGCACGCGTACTGTCGCTCCCATGAACGTCTCGACCGGGACTCCCCCGACAACCATGGGGGGAGCAGTGCGCACCGCGACCTGTGCGTGGACGGTGGTGACGCTCGCCAAGTCCAGCGCACTGCGAACTTCTATGTCGACGGTACCAACTGTCCCCGGTGCGAGGCCTGGCGGGACCTGAACGGCCACCTCTGACGTGCCCGTCGCTCCAGACAGCACCGTGACCGATGCGGGCGTGACCAGACTCGACCACCCGCTTGCGCCATGGATTGTCGACTTCACCGTGAACGTATCGGTCCGCGCACTCAGATTGCGCAGGCTGACCTGCAGGTGAGCCGTAGCTCCCGCGGAAACCGCACGCGTCACGGTGTCCAGCCTCACGGTCACGGCAGTACCCTGCGGTGCTTCTGGCTGTCCATAGCTCAGTTCACGGACCACGTTGTGAAAACCATCGGTCACATAGAGTGTGCCCCGTGCCGACCACGTCATCCTGCCCGGCAGATACCACGACCTCGCGGTCGTCCAGGCGACCGATCCATCCTGGCGGAATGCGACGAAGCGCCCATTCTCGCCGTCGCTCACCAGGATGAGGCCATCAGGCATCAGCATGGCGTCATGCGGGTAGTACATCTGGCCGGCACCACGACCACCACCCGCTGTTCCGAATGTCTTGATGACCACTCCCCTGGAGTTGTAGCGAACCACCTGCTGAACCTCAGAAGACTCACCCCACATACAGACAAGCAGATCTCCACCGGGCAGAATGGCCAGCCCACCGGGCATACCGACCGTGGCAAACCGACCCAGCTCACTGCCGTCCGCTGCCAGATGCACGACTGCTCCATCGCCCTGGCTGCATACCCATAGCGTCCCATCGCCTGCCGTCTCGAGATCGACCGGCCCGTCAACCTTTCCGGCACCGATGCTCCTGACGTAGTTGCCGGCTTCATCATAGACGGCAATGAATCCTCCCTTGGCATCCTGTGCTCCGATGTAGACCAATCCCGTGCCGTTTGCCGCGACGGACTCCACGAGCTGCATCGAACGGCAGCCTGCGTGCATGACGGTGAAGAGCTCGTTGCCGCTGCGGTCCAGGACGTCCACATACCCACGGTTCCACTCGATTGTCTGCCCATCGGCGGAGATGGCGGGTGAGCTGCAGGCCACCCACAACTGACCTTTGCTGTCCACGGCAACGTCCTGGGGGTTGTTGAGCCTCCCCCTGAGGTCGTTTGCATAGTCCTGGACAGCCACCACGCCGCCGCCGGGAGCATACTCGACCAGCTTCGCGTGGAAGCCGCTGCCAAAGGGATTGACCGCGTCGCGGAAGAACCCACTGTTCATGACGTAGACCGTGCCGTCAGGAGCGACAGCGACACCTCCGGGGCTGAGCAATTCACCGTCCTGGATGTCGGTCATGTCGGCCGGGTACTGCCCGAAACTGCGCTGATACTGACCACTGCTCGAGAAGACCTTCACCGCGGGGACCGACAGTTCGCCCGTGCCACGGTCTGCGACATAGATGTTGCCCTTTGCGTCCACTGCAAGGTCGGCGGCGCTTGTGATAAGGTTCTCCGCGTCTCCTGGGGCCGCAAAGACTCGCACTGCCTTCGTCCCGCTCAGCCGATAGACGGCGCTGTCGCCACTGGCCACAACATAAGGGAAGAGGCCCACCGATGTCATGCCTGCAGGACGGGATATGCCGGTCACGGTGGTCACATAGGTGCCTGCCGCCGTGAACTGCTCCAGGCGGTCGTTCAGCTGGTCCGCGACCCAGATGCTGCCGTCCGGCATCACGGCGATGCCGGCAGGGCCCTCGAACTGACCCGTTCCCTTGCCTTCCGAACCGAACTCCATGAGGACCGAGCCGTCTGCGCCGTACTTGACGACCTTGTTGCCAAAGAAGTCCGCGACATAGACGTTGCCGGCACTATCGACAGCGACGTCGGCCGGGTATTGCAGCTGCCCGCGCCCGCTCCCCAGGGAACCGATGACGCGCTTGTGAACGAGATCGGCAGAAAGAACATGGACGCGGCCATACCCGGTGTCGCACACGACGACGTCCCCATTTGGCAAGGTGGCCACACCTTGCGATGGGAAAGCACGCGCCGAAGGATAATCCTTCTCGACGGTGTTGATACTCTCGATGGTCAGCGTCCCGATATAGTCAGCGGGCATCACGCCGATCGTGTCGACCTCCGTCAACGCGACCGCGCCCACGGCCATCCTCATGTCTGGTACCAGCAACGCTCCGATGAGTGCAACGACACACAGCAGACCAATCGTCTTCTTCATCATCGTCTCCTAGGGATAGACGTCGCCGTAATGCTGCCGCAGGATCTGCAGGTCCACGTCGTCGACGCGACCATCCCCGTTGAGGTCTGCCGTGTTGTCATACCGCTTGTCCCCTGCCTTCGAGCCATACGCGCGGGCCAGGGCGACCATGTCACCAAGGTCCACACGCTTGTTTCCGTCAATATCCCAGACATTGCCTCCCGAACGCAGCGTGACGTTCAGTGACCGTGCAACTGTCTCCTTCACGCCGCTGCTGTTCGTCGCCAGAGGCTTGCCGATCCACACCTCAGTGGAGCCACTGTGCAGGACCGTGAATACGACCGTGCACACATTGCCCCGCCCTTGAACCAGACCGGTACCTGTCATCCCCAGGACGGCTATGCTGCCCGAGGAAGCGTCGACCGTGGAGACGAAGCCGGATGGGGCCATGCCCCCCTGACTCAGGAAGTCTCCCTCCCTCACCGACTTCACGGATAGGTAGTAGGGTTCGAACTGCACTGCAGCTGCAATGCCCGAGACACTCGTCGCGGTGTCGGCACTCAGGCTGACTGAGAAGTCCTCGCCTTCGCGGAGACTCCCGCCCACGACGTTCAGGCTGAGCGCCGGGACTCCTGTCATGCCCGAGACCCGAACGGGCACCGACTGATGCGCCGCCTCGGAGATCTTCAGATTGGCCGGGTCGTTGTTGCTCTCGACAACCGACGTCCTCAGAAGATAATCTCCGTCGGTCAGGAACAGATTGCCATGAACATCCCGACCGTCCCAGGTGAATCCGTGGTCACCCACAAGCAACAGCGACCTGCGGTATATGGTCCCAAGGGTCGTCGTCCCGTCGGTCCCCGTGACTGTAGCGACGACCTGCGAGGCAAAGCTGGAACCCTGAGCCTCGTCTCCCTCTTCGACAGCTGGCCGCACGCCTCCGTAACCGATGTTGAACTGGACGTCTATCGTGCCGCCGGGTGCCACGAGCGCTGCCGTACTCGTATGCATCCCGCTCAGCTGCTTAGGGACATCAACGCCCGCGCGCCAGTAGATGTAGGGTACATGCAAGGTTCCGCTGGTCGACTGCAGGGTGATCACACCCTCGTGCGGCCCGTTCAAGACAGTGGCCGGGTCCACGGTTGTGGTCACCGCGATCTGTGCCGTTCCGCCGGCAGCGATGGTCATGGACGACGGGGCAACGGTAACCTTCACGCCCGTCCGTGCGTCCATCGTCCAATCGAACGAGGGCGAGAACGTCACGCTCTGGCTCGAGAGACTGCGGACCTTGATCGTCGTCGCGGTTGAAACACTGTCATCGTCGACAAGGATGGCACCTGTCTGGAACGTCGTCTTCCCGTCGGAGGTGGCTACCCCAGCCACGGCTGGAGCATCGATGGCGGCCGGCACATCGACGCGGCCAGCTCCCTGCAGTGTCCATGTGATGATTTCACTGTTCTGCCAGTTGCGCAGGACGTCTGAGGTGTTCATCAGGACGAGCTTGACCGTCTCGGGAGTCCAGTCAGGATGAGCCGCCTTGATCAGTGCAACGGCTCCGGCCACGCCCGGCGATGCCATGGACGTGCCGTCCAGCTTGGCATACTCGCCATTCGGAAAGGTCGAGTTCACGGTGACGCCAGGCGCCGACACCTCAGGCTTGAAGTGAAAGTCCTCGGTCGGGCCCATCGAACTGAAGTCTGCGAGTGTCCCCAGGTTGCTCCTCACGCCAAACCGGACGACAAGTCCCCTTGTCGTGAGCATCCTGAGGTCCAGTCCTGCATCCTGTGTGATACCGATGCACGGCACGTAATCCTTGGTCTCGTCACCCGCCGCCACCCTGAGCGTCATTCCAAGGACACCGGGGCTGTGATTGTAGATGATGACGCCGGCAGCTCCGGCGGCCTGCGCATTGAGAACCTTGTCGCGGAAGTAGATGCCACCCGTCCCGATGGGGCCGCGCTCGACGAGCGCGACCTTGCCCTTGACGTTTGCGGCGGCAAAATCCGTGGTTGAGCCATACCCGGCATCCACGACGCTGTATGTTGAACCTTCCTTGAACGCCGGGGCGATGTCGGCATAACTGCCCATGATGTTTTCCAGCCCCGTTCCGGTCGGTGTCACAAGCTCCACGACCGGATACGGGCCGTCGTTGGAGGCAGCGACCGCTATGGCGTTGAGCGCCGTCGCCGGTGAACCAAGCGGCCAGTTGGTTTCAGGGTTGCGCGGGCCGGAGTTGCCCGTCGCCGCAACGACCACGACACCAGCCTTGACTGCATTGTTGATGGCTTCGTTCTCGGGCGTATCGGCCGTTCCTCCGGACATACCCAGGGACATGTTGACCACCGTACAGCGGTCCCGCACGGAGCGGTCAAGCGCAGCGATGATGTCGCCGTCGGCAGCTCCTCCTCCCAGATCGCTGAAAACCTTGTAGGCATAGAGCTTTGCCTTCGGCGCAACGCCCTGCACCTTGCCGTCTGCAGCGGCGATGCCGGCGACATGGGTGCCGTGGCCCTGACTGTCCTTGGGGTTGGCGTCGTCGTCGGCGAAATCGTATCCTCCCACCACCTTCCCATTGGGCAGTTTGGCACCCCCCAGGTCCGGGTGCATGTAGTCGATACCGGTGTCGATGATACCGATCGTCGTACCGGTTCCATCGAGTTTCCTTCCGCTGGCCGACGTCGTGCTCCACAACGCCTGATTCACTCCCATGGCGGCATTCGCGTCATCGTCCAGGACCTGCGCCTGCCGGGACTCGTAGACGTACGAGACGTGGCCCGTCCCTGCAACCGCCGCGAGATCGGACCCCGCAACGCTCAGCGCGAGGCCGTTGAACGTCACGCTCAGCCGTTGCTTGACCGCGTACTTGACACCGCGAGCCGTCAGCGCCGACAGAAACGCATCCTGCTCCTGTGAGATCGCCGCCTCAGATGCGTACGCGGCTGCCGTGCCCAGCCACCCTTCGGCTCCGACGTTCTCCACTCTTCCGACGAGGGGAGAACCCTGCATGCGAACAATGATGTTCTGTGATGATGACGATGACCCGACACGGGCCAGGAAAGATGCATCGATCGTGGGCAGATTCACTGCGCCGAGCGCGACCTTCCCGGGCAGCATGCACCCCAGCACCAGAGCCAACGCCACCACGATTCTCAGACACCACTGCAATCGCTTCGCCATCGTTTTCCTCCTGCGCCGCCGGCGGGAGCATTCTCAACCCACACAGAGACAGATGTGTTGGGTATACCGCTAAACCGTCCCAAGGTCAATGAAGATCGGACTCACCGGTGAGGAAACAGCTGGATTCCCGCATGCGCCTGGAGCACCCCTCGTATTGAACTGAAATACTCGGGGGGAGTGACCTACAGAGAAGACCGACTTTCGAGTTCTTGTCTTGCGTGTGCCGTCGTCTATACTATTGTCCTCTGCGATTCTACTGCCACAGAGAATAATTCTTCGAGCTGTCCGACCTTCGGCGCAAGCCATGGCGTGCAGCCGGCAGGGTGCGGTTGGAAACGGCCGCGCCTCCCAATGTGGAAAGGAGAAGCAATGAAACGAGGTCTGTCACGTCTTCTAGTCCGTCGTATTCTTGCCGCGGCGCTCATCCTTGCGTTCCTGTCGATGGCGTCGGCCGTCCCGGCGCGCGCCGCATCACTGTCCGACATCATCGGGCGTCCCGATCAGGCTGTCATTGAACGGGTCGTCGCCAAGGGGTTCATGACGGGATACCCGGATGGGACGTTCCGCCCCAACGCTCTGGTCACCCGTGCCGAGTTCATCGTGTCTCTCGCGCGCTCCGCAGGGCTCGACCCCGTGCAGTCGCCCGCAAAGATGCTCAAAGACCTGCCCATAAGCAATTGGGCAGCTCCTCTTGTCTACGCTGCCATTGCCAAGGGCTGGGTCTCCGGCTACCCGGACGGAACCTTCCACCCCACAGCTAACATCACCCTTGAAGAGTCGATGGCTGTCGTCGCACAGCGCATGGGCTTCGAGATTCGCGGCATGGCGACGCACGTCATTCTGGACAAGGTCGCGGGCTCGGAGGACCTTTCGCAGTGGGCCCGGACAGCTGCCGCGGCGTGTGTGCAGGAAGGCATGGTCACCGATGTGACCGGGCCGACCTCCGCCATCAGCCGCGCTCAGACTGCCGCCTACTTCCTCTGTCGGCACCGGTCAGGCCATTACGACAGGGCGAAAGGGTGACGCCGATGTCCTGCTCGTGCACGCACGTGCCCAGGAAGACCTGTTCATGGCGGATGGCTTTGGCCTCTTCCGCAAGGATGTCATGTACAACGACTTCATCGTCGTCGGACCAGCAAGCGACCCTGCGAAGATCAACGGCATGACCGACGCCACCGCGGCCTTCAAGAAGCTCGCTGCCTCCGGCTCGACCTTCATCAGCCGTGGCGACAAGTCTGGAACCAACACAAAGGAACTGGACATCTGGAAGGCTGCGGGCATCACGCCTGCCGGCAACTCCTGGTATCTCAGCGCCGGACAGGGGATGGGCGAAGTCCTCATGATGACCGACCAGAAACAGGCATACACGCTGACGGACCGGGCCACGTACCTCGCCTATCAGAATGGTGGCAAGATTCACCTGCCGATCCTTGTCCAGGGGTCCCAGGGACTGCTTAACCCCTACGGCCTCATGCCTGTGAACCCTGCCAAGTACCCGACAGTCAAGGTCGACCTCGCCGTTCGATTTGCCGACTTCATGACCGGCCTGCCTGGCCAGGGACTCATCAAGAGCTTCGGCGTCGAGCAATACGGACAGACCCTCTTCTTCCCAGACTCCACGGAGTGGAAGGCTACACGCAGTCTCGATATTGTGCTCCCCACGGGTAAAGAAGTCACGTACCGCCTGAACGACGTACGCAAGTTCGCCGTCACGAAAGTCAGGGTCTACCCACAGAACAACCAGTCGCTGACACCCGTTTCTTATGGCGGCGTCCAGCTCATCGACATTCTGAAGACCATCTCGCCCGATCTCGCCTCTGCCAGGCGCCTGACCGTCGTCGCTACAGCCACGGACGGCAGTCACGTCACGCTGGACTATGACGACATCTACAACGCGCGCACGGGTACGAAGATCACCGTCGTCTACCTCAAGAACGGCGCGACACTCTCGACTGATGAAGGCTTCATGGCACTTATGACGACCAGGGGCACATTCCTGGTCAGCAACATCAAGTACGTGTACCGCCTCGAGATCCACAAGTAGCGTGAAGGCGACGCGGAGGAACAACGATGGGTGACATCGGACGCGGCCTGGTTCAGGCCGTTCGGCTCATCCTCTCCCTGGACCCCGGAACGTACGAGGCCCTGGGAACGTCCCTCCGCGTCACGATGACTGCCCTGTTCTGGTCGGCGCTGGCAGGGTTTCCTCTCGGCATCGCGCTTGCATTCTCTCACTTCCGGGGCAAGCGGGGCCTCATGAACGTCGTCTACACGCTGATGGGGTTTCCGCCGGTTGTGGCGGGCCTTCTCGTGTACCTCCTGTTCTCCCGCAGCGGCCCTCTCGGCGTGCTGGAACTGCTCTATACGCCGACAGCAATGGTGGTCGCCCAGATTGCGCTGGCTCTGCCGGTGATCGTGGGCCTTTCGGTCCTCGGGCTGCGCGGCGCCGACAAGGGAGTCTTCGACCTCGCGCTCACGCTCGGGGCGACACGCACACAGGCGTCCATCGCCCTGCTCCGCGAAGCGCGCCTGGCTATCCTGGGTGCGGTCATCACAGCGTTTGGCAATGCCATCAGTGAGGTAGGGGCCGCCATGCTGGTCGGCGGCAACATCCGGGGAGCCACCCGCACGCTCACCACGGCGCTCGTCCTTGAGACCCGTCAGGG
>JAPLGI010000206.1 GCA_026390245.1 Caldisericota bacterium | reverse complement strand
CCTCGAGACGGCCCTCAATGCTTCTGCGGACCAGGTAGACGCCACCGTCATGGTGCTGGACGCAAAACTGGAACGTGAGATCGCCGAACTTCCTGCTGTCGAACAACTCGAGTTCCTCAACGAATTTGGCCTGTCAGGATCAGCCATCGATACGTTCATCGGCCGAGCCTATCGGCTGCTCAAGCTTGAGACTTTCTACACAGCAGGAGAAGACGAGTGCAAGGCTTGGGTGATCGAGGCAGGCACTCATGCCCGAGGAGCTGCAGGCAAGATCCACACGGATATCGCCCGTGGATTCATTGCGGCCGAAGTCATTTCGCTGGACGACTTTCGCAAGGCCGACAACTCCTTCAAGGTCGCCAAGGAGAAGGGGCTTCTGCGCATAGAAGGTGAGAACTACGTCGTGAAGAACAAGGAGATCGCCCACTTCCGATTCAACGTTTCTCACTAGCGATGGGCTTCCTGCAATCAGTCCCGGCCGCGTGTGCCGGGGCTTTCGTCTTCGTCAAATGAACGCGCCGGCCACGACGTTGTTCAATTCAAGGCCCTTCCCGGTACACACGGCCCTGTCTTCGAGAACGGTGATGAGCCCATCGTCCACCAACTGGGCGAGTGCATCACGAAAGATGACCCGCGCATCTTCTCCAAACAGACCGCTGAAGGCTGCAAAGTCCAGGCCCGCACCAGGGAGACGCATGCGGAGCATAGCATACTCGCCTGCCCGGGGGCGACCCTGGAGTTGTTCCTCGCTGTCGACCGGCAGCTTGCCGTCAGAGACCCGAGCGAGATATCCTGCCATGGTGCTGATGTTGGTCCATCTCCTGCCTGAAACGAATCCAGACGCTCCCAGGCCCAGACCGACGTAGTCGGTGAATAGCCAATAGCCGAAATTGTGTCGCGAGACAAAGCCGGGGCGGGCAAAGTTGGAAATCTCGTAGTGCTCGTATCCCGCTGCGGTCAGCAAACTCCATCCTTGCCTCATCGTTGCAAGAACCGTATTATCGTCGGGCATTGCCTCGCGGCCCTCCGCAACTGCTGTGGCCAGAGGAGTCCCAGCGGCAAGGGTCAAGTTGTACCAGGAGATGTGATCCGGGGAGAGTTCGATGGCGTGCCTCAGCGAGGCAATTTCCTCGCTCGGTGCGGACGTGGGCAGCCCATACATGAGGTCCAGGGAAAGGCTATGGATTCCCGCCTCCCGCGCCTGCCGAAGTGCACGCTCGGCACCGGCCACATCGTGCAGGCGTCCAAGCCTCTTCAGTGAGCCTTCGCTGAAGCTCTGGACTCCGACGCTCAGGCGATTGATGCCAACACTCGCATACTCCCGAATTCGACCAGCGTCGAGGCTGTCGGGATTGCCTTCCATCGTGGTCTCGCAATCCGGCCAGGAAGGCACCGCAGCCCTCACCCCATCGATGAGCCGCCGCAGCTGACTCGGCTCCAGCAGAGAAGGAGTACCGCCGCCGACATAGATGGACTGTACGCTGAAGTCCTGGCGGCACAACTCATCAATCCACATTTCCCATTCTGCAAGCACGGCATCCACGTACGTTTCGGGGACGCCGGCTGCTCCCCCGGTCGACACGAAGTCACAGTAGCTGCACCTTCTCCGACAGAAGGGAATATGAATATAGACGCCAACCGGCCTACTCGCCCGACTCACGTTTGAGGATGGAGAGGAAGGCCTCCTGAGGAATGCTCACCTTGCCGATCTGCTTCATCTTCTTCTTTCCCTCTTTCTGTTTCTCCAGGAGCTTCCGCTTTCTTGTGACGTCTCCACCATAGCACTTGGCGAGGACGTCCTTGCGCAGCTGGACGATGTTT
>JAPLGI010000097.1 GCA_026390245.1 Caldisericota bacterium | reverse complement strand
TTGGCCGTTCTGCGGTTCCTGCCAGCTTCTTGCGAATCCGGTCATGCCGCCTCTCGCGAGCTTCTTCTCTATCGTGTCTGCTAATCATTGTTCCCCCTACGCACCAGACAAGGCCTTCTTGCCAGCCTTGATCCTGACTTTCTCGCCAGCATACCGGATGCCCTTGCCCTTGTAGTGATCAGGCACGCGCACCTTGCGAACGTTCTGTGCGAACTGCCCCAGTCGCACGGCATCGGCACCGGTCATGGCAATCTTAACGTTTTCGGTCACATCGACCTTGATGCCCTCAGGTATCTTCATGGGCACGGGATGTGAGTACCCGACAAACAATGTCAGGCTGTCTGCATCGACGGTCGCCTTGTAGCCGACGCCAACGATTTCCAGACGCTTGACGAAGCCCTCAGTGACACCTTTGACAATGCCCGAGAAACGCGCCGACGTGGTACCATGCATAACATTGAGCGTCTCCTGGAAGGCCGGATCAAGGACGAACCGGACCTGATCCCCTTCGACGGTATAGTCAATGTGTTCGGGAACCCCAAGTGTCAGGGAACCGCGAGGTCCCGTGACCGTCAGCACGCGATCTGCCTGAGTCACAGTAACGCCGGCTGGAATGGTGGTAAGCCTCTTGCCTATTCTCGACATGCTGTCCCCCTTACCAGACGAAGCAGATGACCTCGCCGCCAAGGCCTTCCTTGCGAGCCTGTACGTCGGTCATCAACCCCTGCGGGGTGGAGATGATTGCCATGCCGGCACCCATGAGAACGCGCGGCACTGCATCCTTCTTGACATAGATACGGCGACCCGGAAGACTGATGCGCTTCAAGCCTGTAATGTAGCGACCACGGGTCTTTGTGTACTTGAGATCGAGCTTCAAGTACTTGCGGTTGTCGCGGATGATCTCTGACACACCGCCCACATAGCCCTGCCTTTTGAGAATCAGCGCAAGAGCGCTGTTCATTTCAGAATACGGGGCGATGGTAGACTCGTGATAGACCAGGTTTGCATTCCTTACCCTGGTCAAGAAATCCGAAAGTGCGTCAACTCTGGACATGTCTCCTCCTCTACCAGCTAGCCTTCTTGACGCCCGGAAGCTTCCCTTCGAGTGCCATCTTGCGGAAGCAGAGCCTGCAAAGGCCAAACTCCCGATAGTACCCGCGGGACCGCCCACAGATCTTGCACCTGTTGTGAGCCCTGGTCGAGAACTTGGGCTTGCGAAGAGCTTTGTTGATCATAGCTTTTCTTGCCATAGTGTCTCCTTACACCCTATCTCTGCCTGAACGGCACGCCAAACGCTTCAAGCAAGGCCTTGCACTCTTCGTCGGTCTGTGCAGTCGTGGTAACCGTGATGCTCATTCCACGAGCCTTGTCCACCTTATCGTAAGAGATCTCGGGGAACACGAGCTGTTCCTTGAGCGCGAAGGTATAGTTGCCGCGACCGTCGAAAGACTTGGGAGAGAGTCCCTTGAAGTCTCTGATACGTTCAAATACCACCGTAACGAGCTTCTCCAGGAAGGCATACATCCGAACGCCTCTCAGCGTGACGGCGACACCCACAGGGGCGTTCTTCCGAATCTTAAACGTCGCAATTGACTTCTTTGCCAAGGTTACTATAGGCTTCTGCCCTGAGATCAGCCCGATCTCCTCGACACTGCTATCGATAACCTTGGGATTCTCGGTCGCCTCACCAATACCGCGATTGATGGTAATCTTCGCGATGTGCGGGATACGCATCACATTGGTGTAACCGAAACGCTTCTGAAGGTTCTTACGGACTTCATCCTCGTACTTCACCCTGTAGGAATCGGAGAAGCTTGTGAGTTCACGCTTGGCCACAACCTTGGCCTTGGCCGGAGCCTTCTCCTTCTTGGCAGGGACTGCTGGTGCTGCCACTTTCTTCGTTGTTTCCTTGGCTGCCATGGCGCCTCCTTACACCTTATCGATCGTCTCGTTGCAGACCCTGCACGAGCGAACGGACTTGTCTCCCTCGACAAGGCGATGCGCAACCCTGGTCGGCTGATGGCAGCTTGGGCAGATAAGCATGACTTTGCTGGCAAGAATCGGGGCTTCACGCTTGGAGATCTTGCCCTGCGGCATCGCCTGCGTGGGTCGAAGGCTCTTGGAAACCATGTTGATCCCTTCAACCAGAACCCTGCCGGCAGTCGGGATCGTCTTCATGACCTTGCCCTTGTTGCCCTTGTCCTTGCCCGAGACAACAACGACTGTATCGCCTTTCCTGATATTCAAGAATTTAACAGTACCCTTCATGGTCAACTCCTACACAACTTCCGGTGCGAGCGAGGTAATCTTCAGATAGCCCTTGTCACGCAGCTCCCGGCAGACTGGTCCAAAAATACGCGTCCCCTTCGGGTTGCCGTCGTCGTCGATAAGAACGGCAGCATTCTGGTCGAAACGAACCAGGCTTCCATCAGCCCGACGGACTTCCCTCTTTGTCCTGACAATAACACACTTGACGACCGCACCCTTGACAACTGCTGCATTTGGAGCGGCCTTCTTTACTGTAACGACGCACTTGTCGCCAACGTGCCCGACCTGATGCTTGTTGTTCGTGAGGACCGTGATGATCCTGACTTCTTTCGCACCAGAGTTGTCGGCAACGATCATGTGACTGTAAGGTCTAAGCATTCCGCGCCCCCTCGACAGCCGTTCCCGCCTTCGTCACTACCTCTATGAGCCTCCAACGCTTGGAGCTGGAAATCGGGTGGGTGAACCTGACCACGACCGTGTCGCCGACAGAGGAGATGCGCCGGCTGTCATCGGCATACAACTTGGTTGTACGGACGGTGATGTGGCCGAAGTTCCCTCTGACCATGCGTTTGACACCGACAACGACACGCCCGTCCTGTGCCTTGAGCACTATTCCTTTCTCCACAATCTCTGCACCCATTACTTGACCTCCTGCTTCTTCGACGCGACACCCATCGTGCGCTCGTGCTCGACCGTCAGGATCTTGGCTATATCATGGCGGACTTCCTTCACGCGGGCCGTGTTCTTGAGCTGGCGCGTCGCAAGCTGAAATCTCAAGTTGAACAGTTCTCTACGAAGGTTTTCCATGCTCACTTTGAGTTCAGCATCCGACATATCTCTTACTTTGTTGATCCTCATTAGCTCCCCCTTGATAAGAAGCGTGTCCTGACGGGCAGCTTGAAAGAAGCCAGTCTGGTAACGCGGCGAGCCTCGTCTTCGGTGATACCGGACATTTCAAAGAGGATTCTCCCAGGCTTCACGACGGCAGCCCAATGATCGACGTCTCCCTTGCCTGAACCCATGCGGGTTTCTGCCGGTTTCTTCGTAATGGGCTTATCAGGGAAGATACGAATCCACATCTTTCCCTTCTTGTGAACGGCCGACACCAGAGACAAACGAGCTGCCTCGATCTGACGGTCCGTCACCAGAGAACACTCCATGGCCTGCAGCCCGAATTCGCCAAACGACAGTTCTGCACCACGAGTGGCCATACCGCGCATCCTTCCACGGTGCATCTTTCTAAACT
Source organism: Caldisericota bacterium (assembly GCA_026390245.1). Taxonomy (GTDB): domain Bacteria; phylum Caldisericota; class Caldisericia; order Cryosericales; family Cryosericaceae; genus Cryosericum. The sequence goes on along the minus strand of JAPLGI010000097.1, from coordinate 107 downwards.
TGGTTCTCACAGGTAATAGCATGATGACCTCTCCTAGCTCAGTCTACGTCCTCACTGAAGAAGACCCTCTTGGGTGCATCTCCCTTGTAGAGCCACACCTTGACTCC
>JAPLGI010000055.1 GCA_026390245.1 Caldisericota bacterium | reverse complement strand
GCCCAGGAGAAGAGCGGGAGATGCTGGCTGTTCTCCGGCCTCAACACGTTTCGCACCGAAGCCATGCAGCGGCTAAATGTCGACAAGTTCGAGCTGTCGCAGAGCTATCTCATGTTCTGGGACAAGCTGGAGAAGGCCAGCTACTTCCTCGAGAGCATCCTTGCCACATTGTCCGAGGCAACCGACGGACGACTGCTGATGCACCTCCTGAGCCATCCGCTGCAGGACGGCGGCCAGTGGGACATGTTCTGCGCCCTCGTGGCCAAGTACGGGGTTGTCCCGAAGTCCGTCATGCCCGAGACGGAAAGCAGCAGCAATTCGGGAGTCATGAATGCAGTCATCACCGCCAAGCTGCGCGAGTACGCCGCCGAGCTGAGGCGGATGGCTGGCACTGGAGACGAAGATAATGTCCTGCGCTCGCGCAAGGAGATGATGATGGGCGTTGTGTTTCGCATGCTGGCTATCCATCTGGGGACACCGCCCGCTGAGTTCTTCTGGCAGTGGCGCGATAAGGGAGGTGGGTTCCACCGGGACGGTACCATCACGCCGCAGGAGTTTTTCGGGCGCTACGTCGGCATGGACCTCGAGAACAAGGTTTGCCTCATCAACTGCCCGACGCCCGACAAGCCCATGAACCATCTGTACACGATTGGCTACCTGGGCAATGTCGTCGAGGCGAGGGGAATCAGATACCTGAACACACCCATTGAGGTCTTCAAGCAGGCGGCGATTGATATGCTGGTTGCCGGCCGGCCGGTATGGTTTGGCTGCGATGTGGGCAAGTTCGAAGAACGGGACCTGGGCATCCTGGACCCGTCTATCTTTGAGTATGACCTCGTCTACGGCGAGGGGCTCAGGAGTGACAAGTCGGAGCGCATCCTCTACGGGCAGAGTGCCATGACACATGCCATGGTGCTGACGGGCGTCGACTTGGATGGCGACGGGCACGCGCGCAAGTGGCGCGTCGAGAATTCATGGGGAGACAAGCTGGGAGACAAGGGATTCATGGTCATGACGGATGCGTGGTTCGACGAGTATGTGTATGAGGTCGCCGTCAGCCGGGACGATCTTCCCGAAGATCTGATCGCGGTCCTGCGCGAAGAGCCGACCGTCCTGCCACCGTGGGACCCGATGGGCGCTCTGGCCATGGCTCTCTGAGATCATGGACACCCGGGAAGCAATCGCCGCGCGGAGGAGCGTCCGCAAATTCACTGACCGTCCGGTCACAGAGGAGATCGTGAACGCAGTCCTCGCGGCGGCGACTCTTGCGCCGTCGGGCAAGAACCGTCAACCATGGCGATTTGTCGTGGTGGTGGGCGACGAGAAGCGAGCCCAGATGATCCGCGTCATGCGCGAGGGCATTGCAGATACCAAGGCACGGGGGATGGAGACTGGCTCGGCCATCATGACGGCGCGCATCATGCAGCACGCCCCAGTGACGATCTTCGTCTTCAACCCGGAAGGGGTGCATCCCTGGAGGAGCCACTCGATCGGGCAGACCTTTCTGGAACTGGTTGACACCCAGTCCATCGGGGCGGCGATTCAGAACATGCTGCTGGCCGCGCAGGAGCTTGGGCTAGGGACGCTCTGGATGTGCGACGTGTGGTCCGCATATCAGCAGCTGTCTGCATGGCTGGGAGAAACCGGCCAGCTGGTCGCTGCGGTGGCGCTGGGATATCCGGACGAACAGCCTGCCCCCCGTCCCAGGCGCCCGCTGTCCGAGGTCGTGCGCTGGTTCTAGCGCGCAGGCTGCCGGCCAAGCAGCTTCGCGACCTGGCGGCGGAAGTCGGGGAACAGATTCAGTGAGGCCATCTCCTCGAGCGTAAACCAGCCGATACCTTCTGTCTCACGGGCATCTTCAGTGAGGTTCGTTCCTTCGCCTGGCAGGGGTTCGCAGACATAGGCGAAGTCGATGTGGCAATGCTCTGGTTCCGTGCTGGTCGGGATGCGCTCACACAGGACCATCCAGGGGACGTGCAGGACTTCAACGACGCCGGGCTCCCCCAGCGTCTCGTCCCGCGGACTGACGATGCGGCAGTGCACGCCGGTCTCCTCGAGGATTTCGCGGAGACACGCTTCGTCTGGTGTTTCGTCCGGTTCCACATGACCGCCAGGGTAGATCCAGACATGGTGTTTGCGGTGGTTGACCAGGAGAAGGCGTTTATCGTGCAGGACGAAGCCTGAGGCGGTGAAGTGTTTGGGCAGCAGCCGTGCCCAAGGCGGCAACAGTTCCATCAGGTCGACTCCTCAAGCGGTGCCGGGCGGCAGACGTCCTGGCAGATCCTTGCGACGATGTCATGGGAAGCGTTGGGCTTTCCCAGGCGCCGAAGGTTGCCGGCCACCTCGGCCCCTCTTGGCGTGAACATCAGTTCGTCTGAGGCAAGCAGGAGCTGATTGGCGTCTTTGGCGGCATACGCTGCTTCGTGCTGTGTCAGGAATCGGCCGTTCACCGTCTCCTGGCCGGGAAGGGGCTGGTAAATGACAAGCGGGACGCCGACAGCCGCCGCCTCGGCAAGCGTGACACCTCCTGCCTTGGTGATCAGCAGGTCGGCTGCCTGCATGTACGCGGCAATCTGATCGGTCCAGCCGACGGGAATGATGGTATGTGAGGCTGAACGGGCAATGGCGAGGCTCCCTATCTGATTCTGGATATCCGTGTTGTCGCCACAGAGGGCCGCGACCGTGACGGGTTCTCCAGAAGGTCTGGATGTCAGTGTGTCGCATGTCTCGAGGATGTGCCCAAGCCCCAGTCCGCCTCCCATGACGACAGCCAGATGAGCATCCTGTGGAATGCCCAGGATCGTCCGGGCTTCCTGCCGGGAACGGTGGAGCGCGAACAACGGATGGATCGGGATACCAAACGGGTAGATCGGCTGATGGACGCGCCGATGGGAAGCAAGGAAGGTCGCCGCGATCTGCTCGCTTGCGGCAACGTGCCAATTGACCCCCCTGGCCATGTACAGTGTCTGCAGGACGTAGTCGGTGAAGCAGTTGATGAGTGGCGTCCCCTGCAGACGGTGCTGTTTGACTTTCGAGAGCGCCAGCGTCGGCCAGATGTTCGTGGAGACGATCGCATCCGGAGCCTCCATGAGTGCCAGCTCCCGCAGTCTCCGGTACCCGACATTCGCAAGAACCTGTGATGTCTGCTCCGCCTCCTTGAGGTCAAGGGTGACAGTGTGCTGGAATGCCAGCTCATAGGCTTCCGGCAGGATCTTGATGAGTTCGAGATAGGCATCGCGCATAACGAAGCGCATGGCTGCCGGGACCTCGTCAAGGAAGTCGACGTAGCAGGTCGCCCAGCCCCGCTGCTCAAAGACTTCTCCCAGCGCCCGTGCTGCCTGTTCATGTCCCGCGCCAACGCTCGCGTATGCAAGCAGGACCTTGTAGTCGGCCAACCGTTACACCTCAGCCAGGGCTGAACGGAGGGGACGCGCAAGGACGGCGACGACGGCCATCTTGGCGACATCGAGGGCCAGGATCGGGACAAGCCCGAGAAGAGTCGCTTCGGCGGCACCTCCTCGCAGCAGGAGAACGTGCCATAGCCACAGGACGCCGGGAACATAGATGAGAATGAGGGAGCCCTCTGCAAGAACAAGGTCGCGCCACCAGGACTTCCAATGCCAGTGGTCTGCCAGGAATCCAACCACAATGGCCGCGAGCAGGAAGCCGACGAGAAAGCCGCCCGTCGGTCCTGAGAGCGCAACGAGGCCGGAGGCTCCGCCGGTGAAGGCAGGCAGGCCGACAAGCCCAAGCAGCAGGTAGGCGAGGATCGCCACATACGCCGTGCTGCCGAAGAGGAGCGGCGTCAGCACGACGAAGGCATCCTGAAATGTGATCGGGACCGGGCGAAGAGGAATGCTGACGTAGGCGCCGATGACCAGCAGTGCCACCATGACGGCAAGCTGTGCAACCCGGCGCGTGGAGAGCTTCACGAAAGGTATGCCCTCACGACTGCCACGAAGACCGAGATAGCGATGGGAAAGACATCCTCGTCGAAGGTGAACCTTGGATTGTGATGTGGCGCTACGAGACCTTTTTCGTCATTTCTCGTTCCCATCAGGACAAACGCCCCCGGGACCTGCTGAAGGTAGTAGGCAAAATCCTCGCCACCCATGCTGATTTCGGGCAGAACGACGTTCTCAGCACCCACAGCCTGTTCGAGGACGGGGCGCAGGAACGCCACGGATTCGGCACTATTGATGACGGGAGGATATCCAAACTCATAATCGAGTGTGGCACTTGTCCCAAGAGCCTCCGCCGTGTGCGTGACAATGCGGCGCAGGCTCACCGCACCGAGTTCAGCCGCCTCCCGCGACAGCGCGCGCAAGGTGCCGGTCATATGGACAGCCTGCGGAATGATGTTGAATGCGGAGCCGCCCTCAATCGTCCCGATGGTTACCACAAGTGATTCTAGTGGATTGGTTTCGCGCGAAACGATCGTCTGGATGGCAGTGACCACATGGGAGGCTGCCACGATCGGATCTGCGCCGAGATGTGGCTGAGCCGCGTGCGTTCCCTTGCCGGTGACCGTCAACTCAAACCGGTCGGCTTCTGCCAGGAGGGGTCCTGCACGCAGGCCGACCTGTCCAAATGGGAGACTGTTCCACAGGTGCATTCCAAAAACGAAGGTGACGTCCGGGCTCCGAAGGATACCCCCCTGGACACATGGTTCTGCGCCGCCGGGCGAGAGTTCCTCGGCAGGCTGGAAAATCAGCTTGACCTTGCCGCCGAACTCACCCTGATGCTCAACCAGCCAGTGCGCAACCGCAAGCAGCGTAGCCGTATGGCCGTCATGGCCGCAGGCGTGCATCACGCCCGGATTCTGTGAAGCGAACGGCAAACCGGTCTCCTCGGTCAGTCGAAGCGCATCGATATCAGCGCGCAGGAGGAGGACTTTGCCGCTTGCAGCACCGCTGGTTCCGGCCACGGTCGCTGTGACCCCGGTCCCTGCAATTGGGTACGGGTCCAGCCCCACAGCCTGCAGGCGGTCAATGATGTACAGCTGGGTAGCGTGCTCTTCAAACGAGGGTTCTGGATGGGCGTGCAGGTAGTGGCGATAGTTCGTCGCTTCCTGGGCGTACATGCCAACATCAACCATGTTCTCTCCTGTCTTCATCGTTGTTCCTCCCAAGGCTGACAACATCCACAGTGTAGCGGGATAGCAGCATGTGCGCTAGTGGGCTATCAGGCTGGAGACTGCCGACCGCAGAACGTCCATGCTCCAGGTGCGTCCTTGTCCAGCAAAGACGGCCTCAATCCCTGGGTCGTGCCAGCTCTCTGGCTGAGTGGGGCTGCACCGGTCGTCCACGTGCCCGATGCCATGGATACCACCATAGGTGCAAGAAAGAGGGTCAGGATAAGGATGATGTAAAAAGAGTTGCGAAGTCTCATACGAGGGCTCCTAGGAACCGATTGTCAGTGTGTCCTTGACGGGGCACGCGTCGACACACTCGAGGCAGCGATTGCACTGTGCGCTCGTCACGCGCGTGACATGCTCGACGTCGATGTGGAAAGGGCATGCGTTTGTACATGCATGACAGGAAATGCAGGTCGCGGCATTGCGTCGTGGCTTGAAGATGGAAATCTTGCCGAGGAGGCCAGTGACCGCGCCCATGGGGCACAGGTACCGACACCAGAATCGCTCGATGAACAGGGAACCGACAAGGCTGATAACGAGCGCGATGATGCCGCCGACAGCGATTTCTCCACCGGCCAGGCTCAGGAATGCGCGCCATGGATCATATTGTGCAAAGACGAGGCTGGACGCTGCCCAGGTCCAAGCCAAGAAGAATACCGCAACGACGTAGCGCAGGTACTGCAGGGCACGGTCGGCTCTTTGTGGAATCACATAGTTGTATTGGCGCCCCAGCATGCGGCGCCCCAGTCTGCCCGCCCACTCCTGAAGTGTGCCGAACGGACAGATCCAACCACAGAAGAAGGCTCCTCCAACTAGAGTCGCAAGGGTGAGGCCGAGCCCCATTACCAGGTTCGAGGGATGAATCTTGCCGATGAGCGTGCCACTGCTAAGGTAGGCATACAGAGTCTCAAGTGCCCCAAAAGGGCAGATTGCATCGATACTGGCAGTACGGAATGGCAGAGTGATACCTTTCTCGGTCAAGAAGTGAGAAACTCCTGCGACGGTGGCCCACACGAAAAAGATGGCACCAATCCAAAACCGCGCTTTCTGGGCCTTCGGCCGCTTGCCTGGTCGCTGACGTATCATGTAATTCCTCCTGGAGCGTTCAGATACTTGTAATACACCACGACAGGAGGAATTCGTACACGGATGTCAAACGATGAACGTTGACAAACTCGCGCTTGCCGTGTTGCAGGTCTTACAGCCCCGCGACAGGCTCAGTCATTCCCTGTTTGAAGTACGTATGGGCCATCTGAGCCGTGTTCTGGGCGAAACCGACGCCGCCCTGGCTGTCGACGACGATGATCCCCGCCTCGGTCCCCAGCATGTTGCTGAGCATGTTCACGGCGCCAGAGGCGGCACCCTGGGCGTCGAGCCCCATGCGCATGAAATCGCAGGCGGTCTTGGTGATCAGGGTGCGCATCATGCTCTCGCCCAGTCCGGTCGACGAGGCGCCGCCGAACTTCGTGGCGTATGTTCCCGCGCCGGGCAGGGGTGTGTCGCCCACGCGTCCCAGGAGCTTGAGGAAGACCCCGCCCGTGGATGTGCCTGCGGTCACCTCACCCCTGTCATCCACAGCGACGGCTCCGACGGTGCCGTGCATGAACTCCGGGTGTTCTTTCATGAGAGCCTTGAGCTTGGGCCAGTCACCGGCGTCGCCACGCAGAAACTTCTCGCGGTACTCGCGCCATTGGGCACGTCGTTCCTCGGTAACCGGATTGTGGGGAGCAATGCCCATCATGCGGGCGAACTCCTGTGCGCCGCCTCCCTGAATGAGCACGTGGTCCGTTTTCTCCATGACCATGCGCGCGAGCGAGATTGGATGCTGGATGTTCCTGATGCCGGCGATGGCACCGAACCCAAGTGCGGGGCCATAGGCGACAGCTGCATCCATCTCGACCTCCCCGTCGAAGGTCAACACCGATCCGGTGCCGGAGTTGAAGAGCGGATTGTCCTCCAGGACCCTGATAGCAGTTTCCACGGCGTCCAGCGAGGCCCCACCGTTCTCAAGAACGTCACTCCCGGCACTGACAGCCTCGCGAACCCCGGCGACGGCAGCTTCTTCCTTGTCGTGAGGGACTGCGCCGACACCACCATGAACGATGATCGAGTACATAGCGCCTCCGCACTGAGCACGATGACATACCTTCCAAGTACATGGTATACTCAATCATTGACAATTCGGCCTTGGAAGCGACACACGAGTCTGCGGGCCGGGAAGATACCTGGAGGTACCAATGGAGACTGCAACCAAGCTGGTTGAGATAGCCAAGAGGCTGTATGACCGGAACATGAACGCGGCACTGGGTGGCAACGTGAGCTTTCGGCATGGGGACGAGATTACGATCACGGAGTCCGGAATCAACAAGGGGTTCATGAACGTGAACAACCTGGTTGTCGTGGACATCGACGGCAACAAGCTGCTGGGAAATGGCAAGCCGTCGTCGGAAGGCAAGATGCACTACGAGATCTATAAGTTGCGTCCGGACGTCCAGGCCATTGTTCATGCCCATCCGCCGTTTGCCGTCGCCTTTGCGCTGGCGCACCAGGACCTGCCAGACGACATCCTGCCAGAGTGCAGCATTCTGCTGGGACGCGTCCCCTGTCTGCCGTACGTGACGCCATCGACGATTGAGCTGGCCCGCGAAGTGGCCCAGGGCCTTGCTCATCGCAATGCGGCGTTCATGGCGAACCACGGAGTCATCACCGTCGGCGCCGACCTGGAGGAAGCCTACAACAGGATGGAGCTTCTCGAACAGACATGCATGTCAGTCGTATATGCAACAATGCTCGGTGGTGTTCATCACATTACCTCTGCGGACATGGAGTTCTTCGTCGACAACTTCGGGTTGAAGCGCGAGGAGTAAGCAGGATTGAAAAATCCCCTGATGACTGCTACGATGGCATAGATATGAACGCGGCACGCAACAAGGGTGTCATCGAGCTGCACGAATTGCAGAGCATCTTGCAGGAACGGTCGCACCGGAAGGCGGTGCAGCGCGCCGTTGAGGTGATTGCACATCTCGTGCCGTCCTGCAGTGTCACCTTGATGACCATCAGTCCGCGAGGGCAGCTGCGATTCGAGGCCTGGGCGAACATCGCAACCTCCATCATTCGGAGCGCCGAGCGCAGCTTCAACCAGGAAGGCCTGCCCAGGAATCTTGTGGACCTCGTCCGTGGGAAGAAGCCAGTGATCGTAGAAGATCTCAGCTCCTATGCCGACTGGCGCGAACCGGTGGCAAGGACCGCTTCCTGGGCGGGCTTCCCCATCCTCCTGCATGGGCATGTCATCGCTGTGGTCAACATCCAGACCATTAGGCAGCGCATCAATCCTGGAGTAGTCGCTGACATCGAACCGGTGGTGAACACCATTGCACTCCTTATCCTGCGCTACGAGGAAGCACGAGAGCTGGCCAGGCGGAACCACCAGATGGATGTCCTCTATGAGATGGCGGTCGCCGGTGCGGAAGCGACCGATGAACAGGGGCTGCAGGCACGAATAGACCACGTACTCGAGCGCATTGGACGCATCCTGGGATACGAACATGCCGCCGTCTTTGTGTATGACCCCCAGCGCGAGGTTCTGGCACTTACTGCGACTCGTGGACGTGAGATAGCAATTGCCGGAATGGAGATGGATGTGCACGGTCGCAAGGGGGTGACGGTGCGGGCATTGCTGTCGTCAAAGCCCGTTCTGATCCGTGACACGAGGCGCTGTGCCGAGTTTGTCGAGGGATTGTGGCCCGCGCTCTCTGAGCTGGCGATCCCGCTGCTTTCCGACGGACACTGTGTTGGCGTGCTCAATCTGGAATCCCACGAAACTGCGGCATTCACACGGTCCGACATCCGTCTGCTTACGCCGTTCATCTCGGGGCTTGCCTTGCTCATCGACAACCAGCAGAAAACGACACAGCTGCATGAGCAGGCCACGCGCGATGGATTGACTGGGTTCTTCAACCACCGCATGATGGACGAAATGGTCCCACGAGAACTGCAGCGCGCGGCTCGCTACCATCGTGATGTGAGCCTGGCGATGCTCGACCTGGACGACTTCAAGGCTGTCAACGACGGTCTAGGTCACAAAGAAGGGGACCGCCTGCTTCGCGTCTTCGCGGCCTGCATTCGCAAGGTCGTCCGTACCTCCGATTTCATTTACCGCTACGGCGGCGACGAGTTCCTGCTTTTGTTGCCGGAGACGACGCGCGATGGGGCGGAACAGCTGGTTACAAGGATTCAGAACGTCATGTGCCCCGAACTCATCACGACGATGGGACGGGTCACCTTCTCAGCCGGCATCGCCAACTATTTCAGCGATTCCGCGTCAGAGGACCTCGTCAAGCTGGCTGACGACCGCCTGTATCAATCAAAGCGACATGGCAAGGGGCGCGTCACCAGCCAATAGAAGCCCTTTATTCCAGCCCATCACCCTGGCACATGCGGAAATCCAGTCCTTGTCCGGGGAAACGCAGCCGCTATACTGACCGCATGAAGATCATGGTGTGCGCGCAGGGCGGCGGTCTCAAGAAACCCTACAACAAGATGGCACAGGATGAGTACTGCCGTCGCCTCGAGCACTACTGCGAGGTGAGCGTCGTCGATGTCGCTTCACGTCAGCTTGCCAACTATGCGCGGTTTGAAGAGGGCGCTCGTGTCCTTCTCGATCCCCGCGGCCAAGAGATCACATCGCACGAGCTGTCCGAGCGCCTGCAGGACCTCATGAACATGGGGACACGCAAGCTGTCGTTCTTCATTGGCGGCGCCGAGGGGTTCAACCCGTCTCTGCAGACGTACATCGAACAGAACGTCGGAGTCCGTCCCCTCTCGCCCGGCACGAGCATCCTGTCATTTGGCAAGTTGACCCTGCCCCATGAGCTGGCGCGCGTCATCCTGCTGGAGCAGCTCTACCGGGCCTTCTCGATTCTCAAAGGGGAGCCCTACGACAAGTAGTGAAAGAAATGCGGTGACGCTCGTGCACCAAATGTGCAAGCAGTTCCGTATTCATAGTATGGCAGCCAGAGTAACATCGACGCGCCCTATTTGACTACTGGAGGAACGTTCATGAAGAGCAGCAAGGCAAGGATTCTCAACATCTTCGTCATCGTGGCGCTCGTGGCCATCCTGGTTACAGGATGTGCATCGTCGACCACAGGGACAGGCAGTACCACCGACTCATCGACCCCGTCGTCGACATCGACGCTGCCCGCCGGAAAGCCCGCAGGTGGCATGGGTGGCTCTGGCGGTTCCATCACGACGACCGGCGTCGCTCAGCAATGGCTGGACGTCGCCTACGCGTCGATCTCGTCTGCCCAGAAGCTTGACATCTATCTCCCGTCCGGTAATGGTCCCTTCCCGGTCATCGTGGCAATCCATGGCGGCGCGTTCATGATGGGTGACAAGGCCTCCAGCGAGATGAATTCTCAGATGAGCGCCATTGCACGCGGATATGCGGTCGTGTCAATCAACTACCGTCTCAGCGGCGAAGCTCTTTGGCCGGCACAGATCAATGACGCCAAGGCGGCTGTTCGCTTCGTCAAAGCAAATGCGGCGACATACAAGCTTGATCCTGACAACATCGCCGCCTGGGGCGGCTCTGCAGGGGGCAATATTGCGTCGATGCTTGGTACAACGGGCGACGTCGCCAAGGTCGAAGACATGAGCCTGGGCAATGCTGATCAGTCCAGCAGAGTGCAGGCCGTCGTTGACTGGTTTGGCCCGACCGACTTCGGTGCGATGGATGCTGAGAACACTGCCAGTGGCATCGCGTCCAAGATCTCGAATGTGCAGACCCACTCCGGCGCTGACTCACCTGAATCCAGGCTGCTTGGAGGTGCTCTGGCCACAATTCCCGAGCTGGTGAAGGCGGCAGACCCGACAACGTACATCACGGCGGACGATCCTGCATTCTTCATCGAGCATGGCACGCTTGACGGCAATGTTCCTACCCAGCAATCGGTCAACTTCGCTGCCGCTCTCACCAAGGTTCTCGGTGATGGGAAAGTAACCATCAAGCTGATCGAGGGGGCAGGTCACGGCGGAACGCAGTTTGAGACGGCAGACAACCTTGAACTGGTCCTGGACTTCCTCGACTCGTACCTGAAACATTAGTGGACATCCTCGGTACGTGAGTGCCGAGGTCGTGTGCAACCGCCGCTGGAATACTCCTGCGGCGGTTCTGCCGTTATTCCACGAGGAAATGAAGTGAAACGCGAGGCACTATCCTGAAGTCAGCGCGATTATGATGACAGCTGTCACAGTCTACGGTTGGGACTTATCCACAGCCTGCAACCGATTGCAGTGAAGCCGGAACGTATTATCAACAAAGCGTCTGCAGGCTCTCACTTATACACCGTGCCAACCTGCTGACAGGTTATCCACAGGCTCAGACGTCGCTTTTGTGCGGCTCAGGCGTCATCTTTCTCAGTTTCCACCGGCTTTCCACAGGTCCGTGTCCACAGGCATGGCAGGCGATGTGGATCAGTTGCCGCAGCTGCACGATCCTCCGTCGCAGCTGCACGATCCTCCGTCGCAGCTGCACGATCCTCCGTCCATCCCCGCGTCGTCAAAGTCCCCCGCTTGCAGGTGTGCAGTGGGTACCATCTGACACTCTGCACCACAGTCTGGACAGACAGCTGTCCAGCGCGAACACGGACCATAAGTGCGGTCGACCCATTCTCGTTTTGTGCCCTCTGCCTCGAATGTCTTCTTGCATGGTTCACAGATGAATTTCATTATTCCTCCCTGCGTCGTCAGTCGTTCTTTCACTGCGAAGCTTTCTCACGCCCACAAGTATACGTGCGATCGGGCACTGATTGTCAACAGCATGTGATTGTCACTGCACACAAGTCGGGGAGTCAAGGCCTTCCTCCTCGCCAAGCTCAATGGCGTCGACGCATTGCCAGATGTTGCCCTCGTCGGCCTGGAGAAAGGAGAGGTGGGCTACTCTGAACGAGAACGGGACCAGTTCCTGACGGATGGCATTCATTGCCTGGAGCAATGCCTGGCGACCGGCGAAGAACCCGACGGAGATATGGGGTATGAAGTCGTGGACCCGATCAAATGCAACAGCCGGGAAGAGTCCGAGGATTGTCTGTCTCAGGGCAAGCAATTCGCCATGGGGTGCGCTCGGGCGCAGCCACAGGACAAGGTCATCCATGAACGTGCCGACACTGGCGACCTGGACAGTGAAGGGAGGGATCCGGGCGAGGGCCTCGCGCATCCGGGGGCGCGCCGGCATCCAGTCAAGGGCGTCCAATTCGGCCGCAAACGCCAGTGTGATGTGGGGCATGATGCGGGTGACGTTGGGGTCATACAGCCTACGGAAGGAATCCACATAATACGCCGCATCCCCCGACACTGCAACCGTGACCGCCCCTCCCTTGCGAAGCCTCTTCCCGTTCTGTTCCATGGCATCAGTATATCCCCGTCCGGGGTCAGGTCTACACATTTTACAAGATACCCGTGATCAGAGGTCTGCAGTGAATCGACGGGTCAAGCAACCAGGTATGATGTCCCTCTTCAAGTGATCCTCTATTGGTTCGCTGCCCGAGAGAATGGTACAATGAAATTAAAGAAGGAATCCAAGTGATGGGAGGCACGGTCATGGCAGTCTATATCGGCACGAATCCACCCGCCGGGTGCTAAAGCCTCTGGGACGAGGCGGCACGGATACTTCATCGTCGCATGGGAGCCAGTGAAGGCGCTGGTTGGCAAGACGGTCGGCATCGCTGGTCTGGGAAACATCGGCCCGCACATTGCGAAGGTCTGCAAGGCGCTGGGCATGACAGCGCTGGGTCTCAAGCGCACGTCCGGCAACGCCCCGTCAGCGGACGTCGACGCTCTCCATACATTGGAGCAGAAGCTTGACTTCATTCGTCGAAGACCCCCGAGACGGAGAACTACTTTGGAACTGCGGAATTTGAGGCCATGCGCGGCCACTGGTTCATCAACATCGGCCGCGGGGGCAGCGTGGACGAAAAGGCGCTGTGTGACGCGCTCAAGGACGGCACACTGGCGGGTGCTGGACTTGACCCGTGGTGGGTCTATCCAGTGATCCCGACGCCGCGCGATCAGACCGGCGCAATGATCCCCGTCATGCCAGCGCATGAGCCCTTCTGGGAACTCGACAACGTCGTGATGTCCCCACATACCGGGGGGTTCACGGATGTGTCCGTCAAAGGGTTGTGGACTGATTCCTTTGAGAACGCCATCCGAGCCGACCGCGGCGAGACGCCGCGCAACCTGGTAGACCTGGAGCATGGCTACTAGCGCCTGACTACGGAAGCCTGCATGCCTGACCGACACACCCCGCCAGCAGCGGGGTGCATGCTTTTTCGCTTCCCGAAACGAGAGTACAATGTGGAAGGAGAAGGAGTCTCAGTCATAGGAGGTATCGCTATGGCAGTATACATTGGCACCGTTCCACCGGTAGGGTGGGAGAAGGTATGGGACAGGGCAGCACAGCGTGCAGGCTACACTGGGCCACTGCCACAGGTCATCACCGACGCGACGGTACTGGCTCGGCACGGAGAAGACATCGGTGCCCTGGTCGCCCGGACAGTGACGCCGGAGCTGCTGGCCGCTGCGCCTCATCTCAAGCTGGTCCAGGTACCGTTCGCAGGAGTCGACAGCTTCGATCTGGCAACACTCAAGCACGCGGGAGTGCCTCTTGCCAACTCGCACGGCAACCGTGAGGTGACTGCCGAGCACGCCATCGCCCTGATGTTTGCGCTGGCACGCCGCATCATTCCGTACGACCGTGACCTGAGACAGGGGATCTGGCACGGCTTCACCACCATGGATGAGCCGATCATCGGCCTCTTTGGCAAGACGGTGGGTATTGCCGGCCTGGGCAACATCGGTGGGCATATTCTGCGCATCTGCCGTGCCATGGATATGAAGGTGCTTGGTCTCAAGCGTACACCCGGCGGGGCATGCAGCGATCTGGTGGACCGTGCGTATGGCTCCGACGAGAAGACGGAGTTCCTGCGCGCCAGTGACTTTGTCGTTGACGTCCTGCCGCTGACTGTCGAGACAGAGAACTACTTCGGCAAGGCGGAGTTCGAGGCGATGCGCGGCCACTGGTTCATCAACATCGGCCGCGGCGGCACAGTGGACGAGAAGGCGTTGTACGATGCGCTCAAGAACGGCACGCTGGCCGGTGCCGGCATCGACCCGTGGTGGGTGTATCCGCCACAGCCGGTCGTCAAGGACCCGATTACCGGCTGCATGCTGCACCCGGTCTTCCCCGCCAATGAGCCATTCTGGGAGCTGCCTAACGTCGTGATGTCGCCACACACCGGTGGCTTTGCCGACGTCTCTGTCGACGGACTCTGGGGTGAATCCTTTGAGAATGCCATCCGCGCCGACCGCGGCGAGACGCCACGGAACCTGGTGGACCTCGAGCGCGGCTACTAGGAAGAGCGCTGCCGTTTCTGACTGCATTCTGTCGGTGCCTGCCCTCGTTCCACCAGTATCACACCTTTCTCGATCGACGATGGCTTGACCATCAGTCTCAAGCTGCTCGATTGAGGGCGGCGGGTATCCGCCGTCTGTCCAGCACATTGGTCACCCCCGTCAGGTAGATCGGCCAGCAGTCCTTGAAACTCGCAGTTGTCCTGTTTGAAGGTCGCTCTACTATGTATAATATGGACATCGTCACCCGCAAATCGCTGCTCTACCATACTGGCATCGGTGGCGCGGGAGCCTATGCAGCAACCCACGTCGTTGGCTGCTCGCATGGGTGTCGCTTCCCGTGCTACGCGTTCCTCATGATGCAGCGGTTTGGCAAAGTCACCTCGTACGAGGAATGGTGCCAGCCTCGGCTGGTCGCCAATGCACTGCAGCTGGCGCAGAAGGAGCTTCCGCGGCTGCGCGGAAAGGCGCGCTCTGTGCACCTGTCGTTTGCAACCGACGCATTCATGTATTTGCATCCGGAGGTGACCGAGCTGACGCTCCAGCTCATGCGCCTCATCAACTCGTATGATGTCCCCGTGCACACGCTTACCAAGGGGGTCATCCCAGAGGAGGCGCTGCAGCTCTCGCACGCGAACCAGTTTGGCATCACCCTGGTTTCGGTCGACGAGGACTTCCGAAAGCGCTACGAGCCCAGAGCCGCCCCCTATCCCGCAAGGATTGCCGCCTTGCGACGCGCACACGACTTGGGGTTCCACTGCTTCGTCAACATGGAGCCCTATCCGACGCCCAACGTCTGGCAGCAGGAGATCATCCCCATCCTTGACGCGGTGTCCTTCGCGGACGAGATCCGCCTAGGCCAGCTCAACTACAACGATGTCGTCAAGCAATATCCAGGCTGGCATGCCTTCTACCGTCAAACAGGTGTGATTGCTCGTGGCTGGTGCGCATCGCGCGGTATCCAGTACGAGGGCATTGCGGCGGCGGGCACTCTGGCTCCCCGGCGTATTGCATCGGACCCCGGGGACCTGTTCAGCGCTTGATTGCATATGTTACCAGTGACCTTTCCTGGGGTCAGACCCCGTGTGGTACCATTGATTGTTACAGTTTGGAACCGTCCCGAAGTGCAACGCTCTCTGCACGGGCGAACTCTTCGGCTGGAATCGTGGTATAACAATGCCACGCGATGACGTAATGCTCGGGGAGAGGCAATGATCGAAGACGAGGATCGGACCAACTGGGAACTTTTGGCACAGGCGCTGGAGGAAACGGGCGAGTATCGTGTTGTCCGGAAGCTGCAGCCGGTGGAGCGGTATGCTGAACCTGACGGCGAGCCGACCC
>JAPLGI010000195.1 GCA_026390245.1 Caldisericota bacterium | reverse complement strand
ACAGAACTTCGAGAATCGTACGAGCTGGAAACTCAGCCAGTTTGCCTTCGCCCATCGTATCCCTCCAGCACACCTCTCACACGTCTCGGTCGCTCAAGCCAGACCAACTTCTGATGAGAGTATAGCACGCGAACATCTGGTTCAATAGTTGGTCCCGCCATATGGCAAACCGACACCATCAACAGGGTGCCGGCACAGCATCATGCAGTATGAATCGGAAGACTAGCTCTTGCTGGCGGGAGTCTCAACCTCACGGGGAGTCGTGTCGAACTTGCCGGAAATCGACGCACCTTCCTCGACAGAAATGCGCGCGCTCGTGACGTCGCCCTTGACCGTCGCCTTCTCGAAGACCTCGACCTTCTCCACGCCCTTGACATTCCCCTCGACGAGTCCCATCACCACAAGAAGACGTCCTTCGACATTGCCATGGACTTCGCCTTGTTCGGCGATGGTGATCGTCCCATGGCCAGTGACGTTGCCATGCAGCCGACCCTCGATGCGCAGGTCCCCCTGGTTCTCAATATCGCCCTTCACGATGAGGTCGTTGGCAAACACCGACGCCGTCTTGCTCTCTGTGGAAGTCCTGGATGGTCCGAATGCCATGGCCGTTTCCTCCGTGTCTAGTCGAGATACGTCATCGGGTTCACCGAATTGCCGTGAACGATGACCTCGTAGTGAACGTGAGCTCCAGTTGCGCGGCCGGTCGATCCCTCGTATCCGATGACCTGTCCCTTCTTGACAGTCTGGCCCACAGACACCGCTGTGCGGCTCATATGTCCATACATGGTCTCGATGCCGTCCCGGTGGTACAGTGTCACCGAAATGCCGTAGCTGCCGTTCCACCCGGATTGCTCAACCTTGCCATCAGCGGTCGCCCTGATCGCCGTGCCGTAGGGAGCGGCAATGTCCACACCGTCGTGGAACTCGCTGCCGCGGCCACCGAATGGATTGGAGCGCCAGCCGTAGCCGGAAGTGATGAGACCGTAGAGAGGCCAGAGCGATGGAGTCTGTGCCAGCATGGTATTGTACTTGGACGCGGCGTCCTGCAGGACAATAAGGTTCTTCTCGCGAGCCTCGGCTTCCTGCTGTACAACAGCCGTGGACGTCGACAGCTGTGTCGCGCCTGCTGCCAGGCCACGGCTGACAGAAAGGGTCGGCGTGGCGGTCGACTTGAGAATGGAGGCCAGCGATGTCGTGTTGCCGCCGACGCCCAGCGTCTTGCGAACCGTGGCATCAAGAGTCCCTAGATACGTCAGATACTTCTTGAGCGCTGCCAGTTCCGTGTTGCTCTGGCTGATGGCCTCGTTGGCTGCATCGAGTTGAGTGGCCTGCAGGCGCACGACCTGGTCCAGCCCCATGCCGTTGTACTGGGCAACCGTATTCTTGAGATGCGCGTTCTGCGCGATGACATAAACGAAGCCTGATACAAAGAGAACAAATGCAGTGATGACGCTGTAGATGACGAGGCGGGAGACCTTGAACTGATGAGCGCATCCCTCGTATTGTGGAACGATAACGACCGAGTAGCCGGTGCGCTTGCTCTTCTTCTCGACTGATGCCTTCTTTGCCATCATCGCCTCACTCTCTCGGAATCGCACCCCGGCGGGTAACGCTTACCCCAAACTGGCGCACATGTACACAGTATATGAACACACTGCAAAATGCAACCCCACGTCAAGAGCGTGTGTGTTTACTCAGCAAATCTTGCTCTTCGCGGCTCAGTGCGGTGTCACTCTTCCCTTTCTCGATCCGCTTCACATAGACCTTGCTGCCCTGCGTATTGGTGAGTGACGTCAGGATGATCCCTGACCCATTCCTGTTCAGCATGAGCAGAGAGAAGCTGAACCTGCCCGCCTGTCCCGGAAAGGCGTCATAGTGTTCGACGTCCACGGTATCGAAGAAGCCGTGGCTTGTCTGTTCGAGGCTGGCGAGAGCATCCCGCACCTCACGCTCCATCGCCGTATGGTCCTCGAAGGTCCGCAGGATCGCGGCGAGGTGGTCCTGAAATTGCTGTCCCTGCACGCCGCCGAAGACGCGCTTCAGCAGACGCCGGTTGGCAGCAGCAATAATCAGGCCGGCGATGCCAAGGCCAAGCGCGATGAGGACAGCGACGGCGATGCCGATGCGACCGCCATCCGTCATGTACAGCTGTTGCAGGAATACCACTGGCATGCTCGCCTAGGATGCGCCGAAGTGCAGGACCACCGTTCTCGTCGAGGCGTTCCACTCCACAGTGCCGCCCAGCTGCTCGGCGATGAAGCGGAATGGCAGCATCGTACGGCTGTTGAGGATGACCGGGACGACCTTCGGGTCAGTGTCGATGGGCACGGATTTGCCGTTCACATACGCGGTCGGGCCACCGATGGCCAGCACCAGTTCGGTGTCACCCAGCGTGATGGTCACAGTGCGTGCCGTTGCATTCCAGACGGCCTCGCCGCCCAGTGCCTGGATGATCGCAGCGACCGGCACCAGGGTGCGGCCATTCTGAATGACGGGTGTCGTGCCGCGCCCCGGGTCGATTTCCCGCTTCGTGGCATTGACAGTCATGTCCTTGCTGCCGATGGTGAGGACGATGGTCGTCTCATTGGCGGCGACACGAGTCACGAGGACAGCCACGCGCCGCGTGTTGCCGGCGGCGTCCTGCGCGGTCACAGTAATGGTGTTGGATCCCACAGCGAGTGCCACGTCATGGGCG
>JAPLGI010000105.1 GCA_026390245.1 Caldisericota bacterium | reverse complement strand
GGGTGCAACGTCCATCATCATTGAAATGCCGTTGATCGTGTAGTTCTTCTTGTCGATGATCAGCTTGATGACGACCGTCTGCACGTCAGAAGGCGTCGTCACTGACGCTTCGTTCGACCAGGGGGAGTCGCCTCCGGCGTTATATGCCTTTACCCTATAACTGTAGACAGTGGCCGGCGAGACCGTCTCGTCCATCCACTTGATGGCGCCCTCTCCCAGTGTCTTGATCTGTGTCCAAGCTCCGGTTCCGGTATGGCGCTCGATCCGGAATCCTTCCTCATTGGACGAGTTGTCAATCCAGTTCACTTCGATTGATCTGGGTGTTCCCGCTACCCCCATCAGGAATGTCGGCGCGAGCGGAGCTGCCACCGGCTCAGCAGGAGTCGTCACCTGCGCCTCGTTTGATGCTCCGGAGTCTCCCGCTGCATTGTGCGCCCGGACACTGTACGTATACAGAGAGGACTCGGCAAGTCCGTTGTCCTGCCAGGTTACCGTGCCCGCAGGAAGGTCAAGGGACACCTGGACTGCGGTGACCACTGCCCCGTCTCTCCGAAAGACCCGGTAGGACGTCTCGTTGTTGGCGTTGTCTGTCCAGGTCAGGCCCACAGCAGTTGGAGACTGGGCTACGGCGGCGAGACCGGTCGGCGCTGCAGGTGCGGCCGGAGCGGCCGGCGTCGTGACAGCTGCCTCATTCGACGCGCCAGAGTCCCCGGCGGTGTTGCGCGCCTTGACAGTGTAGGTGTAGAGGGAGGATGCGGCCACAGAGGTATCCTGCCACATCGCCGTACCCGCGGGCAGGTCAGCCGACACCTGGTTGAATGAAACGGCCGCGCCATCCTTGCGGTAAACCTGATAGGAGGCTTCGTTGATTGCGTTGTCTGTCCAAGTCAGGCCCACGGCGGTCGGCGACTGAGCCAGGGCAATCAGACCCGTCGGCGCTGCAGGTGCAACCAGGGCTGCCGGTGTCGTCACGGACGACGATGCAGGTGACAGTTCGGATACGTCGTCATCCCTCACTGCCTGAAGCTTGTAGGCGTAGGTGGTTCCAGGCAGGCAGGTGGTATCGGCGTACGACGTGACAGCCGAGGCGATTGCATGCATATCGGCGAATGGGCCGGCAGAGACACTTCTCAGGATGTGCACACTTGTAGCATTGGCATCGGGGACACCCCAGGTGAGGTTCACTGTGGTCGAGTTACCCACTGCTACCAAGGGCGCAGACGGGGTGGTGAGAACCCAGATGTCCAGCTGAGGCGTGTCGGGGCTGTATCCGCCGTCACCCCACGCGGCCATGTCGACCATCCACCTCCCATAATCGGCATTGGGGATGGTGTAGGACCGCTGGGTACTCGGAAGCATGGCCGGCATGACCGGTTCCACCACGCTCACAGGTTTGGACCACAAATGGAACTGAGTGCAGTTGCCGGAGTGCACCCAGGAGACGGTAATGGTGCGTCCCGAGCTGCGGGCAACCTGTGACGTTGGGGCCTCGGGAGGCGTCGTGATCGATCCTGCCGACGACTGGCTCGAAAGGTCCTTGTCTGAACTCTCGGTCCCTGCCTTGGCGGCTCGCACGTAGTAGTAGTACTTCTTGTTGGGATCGACATCATTATCCACCCATGAACTGTCCGTGTGAGAGCCCTCGTGGATAACAGCCGCCTTCATGAGCGCAATGGCGCTCCTCAGGACTTGGTAGTGCGTGGCAGCGGGGTCAAGTCCCGTCCATTGGACCTTGATGCCCATCGTAGTGCCCGCACGCTGCAAGGTCGCAGTGGTCGGCGCCGCCAGCACCCAGGCCGAAACCTCTGCCGAATACCCGCTGGCAGTGGTGGTCGTCACGGGTCCCAGCGGAAAGGGACGCAACACGGTAGTAGTCTCCACAGCCCTCACCCGGAACTTGTGCTGGCCGGCCGACAGACTGTCAAGCGTAATCGACTTGGTCGGGTACGTGAGCGTCCCGACGAGTACCCATGTGATGATCATCCCGGACAGCTTGTATTCTTGCACCTCGAACTTGAGGCTGCCGAGTAGCGACGGAGTGTACGTATACTCCCACTCCACGACAACGCTCGACCCTATCGAATGTGCCTCGACCTTGGCGGGAATCGCCGGCGCCGCAGCATCGACTTGCACTGCCGGCCCAAAGAACGGAACGCACATGGCGAGGATGAGTAGTGCAACGAATAGTCTTCGACTCATGGCTCCTCCTTGATACTCCTGACGTCAATTGAGATTCAGTGAACTTGTCCGCGAAGCCAGGAAATGCATCTACCCCTATGATACGCCATACGTGCGTCAGTCAAGGCCACCGGTGAAGTCGGCATCACAACAGACACTGGACCCATACCCGTCATCCACCCCAAATTGACTGGGATCCCCAGCGTGATACCATGAACGTACGTCAAGACACGATCGCAGGAGGCTGACATGGTAGACGTGTTCATTATCGGCGGCGGACCCGGAGGGTACGTCGCGGCAATCAAGGCATCTCAGCTGGGCCTGTCAGTTGCACTGGCCGAACAGGCGGACATGGGCGGTGTCTGCACAAACTGGGGCTGCATCCCCACCAAGACGATGCTGGCCAGCAGCAAGCTTCTGACACGGATGCAGGAGGCGCGCAAGTTCGGACTGACGGCCGATGGTGTCGGGGCCGACTTTGGCGCCATCATGATGCGCAAGGACCAGGTTGTGGTCCGCCTGCGCAAGGGGATCGAGTACCTCATGAAGAAGAACCACATTCAGGTCTACGCCAGCCGGGCGACCCTGCACGATGCGACACACGTCTGCATCGACGCGACTGGCGAGGTTGTTGAAACGAAGAACGTCATCATCGCGACCGGCAGCTCACCCATCAAGTTCCCTCCCTTCACCGACCCGGGCATCTGGACTAGTGACGACGTTTTCCGCAACAGGGAACAGCCAAAGAATCTTGTGATCATTGGCGGCGGTGTCATCGGCGTCGAGATGGCAACGTTCTTCAATGCCATCGGAACGAACGTCACCGTCGTCGAACTGATGCCTCACATCCTGCCGATCGAGGATGAGGACGTGGCGTTGGCCCTCAGCGCGACCCTTAAGAAGCGGGGCATCACGATCATCACGAGTGCGAAGACTCAGTCGGTTACCCCCGTGGATGCCGGTTATACCCTGGTACTCGACGTAAACGGCATCACGCAGGAAGTTCACGGCGACCACGTCTTGCTGTCCATCGGGCGCCGCTCGAATATCGGCCCCGAGCTCGAACCACTGGGTGTGGTCCTCTCAAAAAAGGGCATCGTGGTCGACGACCACATGCGCACCAGCGTCCCCGGCGTTTATGCTGTCGGTGACGTGAAAGGGACCTACATGTTGGCGCACGTCGCCGAGAAGGAGGGAGTCGTCGCGGCAGAGAACATCGCAGGAAAGGACGACCACATGGTCTACGCGGCCGTTCCTTCGGTCGTGTTCACCGACCCTGAGATCAGCGTCGTGGGCAGGAGGGAATACGAGCTCAAAGCAGAAGGAATTCCCTACAAGGCGGGGACATTTCCAGTCAGCGCCAGTGGCAAGGCGCGGACGATGGAGGAAAGCATCGGCTTCGCCAAGGTCCTGGCGCATACCGAGACTCATGAGATCCTGGGCATCGCCCTCTACTGCGCCGAAGCCACCGACCTCGTCATGGAATCAGTCCTGGCCGTGCAGTTCGGCATGACGGCGGAGAAGCTGCTTCAGGCGATCCATCCCCATCCGACGATGACCGAGATGATCATGGAGGCCGCAGAAGGCTCGATCGGACTGCCCCTGCAAATGTGAATACCAATAGTACCTGGTACTAAGGAAATTCACAATTGAGGGCGAACTGTCGGACGGGAGCGCCGTGTATCGCGGATGAGCCGCAGGACGGTTCTTTCGTCCGACACGGATCGATCACCGGCGAAGACGACGTCATAGATTTGCCACACAAGGTTCTCAATGTCCGGAAACGGTGCGACCCGGCGAACAAGTTCCAGAAGCGTCTCGCCGGGCCGTCGCCGTTCTCCGACAAGGTCCTCCAGCGCTGACGCGAGGCGGCCTCGCCTGTCCTCCGCCCGACGGCGCAAGAACAGAACAGCAAGAGCGATGGCCACGCATAGCCCTGCAAGAACGCGCCAGTCACGCAGCAGGCGCGACGCCGCCTTCCGGAATGATTCGAACGCTGTGGCGACTGCGCGGCCACTGCCCGTGAAAAAGTGGCCGAGGCTATTGGCCGTCTGTACCTGTCTGGCCAGATCGTACGTGACCACGTTTCGGTACCAGGCCATGCGGATATTGTCGAGGATGTTCGTCATCAGCGACACCTGCTGGAACGAACCGGGCGTCGGGTCATATCGGACCCAGTTGTCCCCCTCCAGAACCTCGACCCACGTGTGCGCGTCCTTGGCCCGTACGATGAGATACCCCGAGGCGTTGTTCCATTCGGTGCCCACGAAGCCGGACACCAGGCGGGCATACACGCCCTCGGTTCGCAGGAGCAGGACCATGGATGTCGCGAAGTGCTCGCAGTACCCCGTACGCTGATTGACCACGAAGTCCTCGACGGACGTTGCTGTCGGATTCAGTGAGTAGTCATAGTTGGTCAGGAGGTAGTTGCGCGTCGCCCGTGCCTTGTCTGCAGTCGCCGAGCCCCGCACGACGCGCGCTGCAATATCCATGAAGGCCTGCGACAGTTCCGGGACCTGGAGATACCGTTCCAGAAGAGCCGGCCGGCGAGCCATTGTGCTGTCGACGGGGAGCGTTTCCCGATCCAGCGACGCCACGTCATATCGAATCGTCTTGTAGTATGGCGCATCCGTGAACAGGCTGCCCTCCGCGTCGCGGCGAAGGTACTGAAACTGCCCTCGCAGACCGGTCACATGTTCCAGCCCAAAGAGGACATCCGTCCCGGTCGGCTCGAGATAGACGGTTGTCAGTGTGTCGGGTTCCTGATCGCTCACTACGAACGAATCGATCCCGGAGGACGCGTACAGGGACTCGGGGCGACTGGCTGCAACCAGCCATTGCCTGCCGCTGAAGGTCGTATAGCGCATGCCCGAGATATAGGCAGGAAGGGGCAGCCGGGACCCGCCCTTCTGAGGCTCGACACGCATGACAACAGTGTTGTCCTGCAACACCTCCCCCGGGGTGATCGTGACCTCCTTGGAGAAGCCGGTCGCCTGGGTCGCAAGCGCAGGACTGCCCTTGATGTAGCCCAGTGTCCACCGCGGAAGCGCAAAGAACACACCAAAGGCAAACACAAACGACACCAACGAAGACACAACCACCGCGCTGTAGAATCCTCTGCCGATGTGCGGAACCTTGCCTTCGAACTGAGCCATGATCAGCAGAATCGTCGCGACCAGAAACTCCACGAGCAGCAGAAGCCCGAATGCCACCGAAATGGACCCGGCAGCAGACAGGACGGTGACGAACACGGCCATGAGCGCGAGCCCCTGATAGTCGTGGACATTGTCCGTCAAGATGAACCGGCAAATCATTGCAGCCAGCATTGCCTGGGCCAGGAGCGCAAAGAGCGGCGTCCCCAGTACCACAAGAACAACAAACCAGACGAGGGGCAGAGCCTCGAGAGAACGCCTCGCCCAGCGCCCATTAATATGCCCAGCCAGGGGCAGGGCCACGACAAATGCGACGGCGTACAGAGCGTACCAGGTTTCAACGATGGACAGAAATCCGCATGCCGTGAGACCCAGCAGAAACCCCAGCGCCCGCCGGACGTCCAGAGACCTCGTCATGGGACCTCGTTCACGAAACTGATCGCTTCGTGCGTGAAGCTGTGGAGAGGTCCGGGGCGGCGCGGATCTTCGGTGAACTCGGCCAGGGCCAGCAATTCCATCGCCTGCTCCCAGACCCTGTGCTCGCGTCCATCCAGAAACGATCCGGGAAGCGCAAGCCCGATCGCCTCTCCCGATCCGAAGACGGACGTCAGAGCGCTCGCGATCTTCGAGACGCCGAGTTCGAACTCCTCGCCGTCAGGCCATGCGCGTCTCGCCGTGTCGAGGTAGAAGATGGCCTCCTGCTGATATCTGGCTTCCTGTTCCACAACGTAGGGGTCGCCCCTGCGGGCGGACACCTTCCAGTCGATGTGGCGGGAATCGTCTCCCTCACGATATCTGCGCAGAGAGAAGAAGTCGCCGTCACCGCCCGCCCTTGCCCTCTCGAGGCGGTGTTCACCCTCGTTGTCCTGCTGCTGCAGGAGGACAGGGCGCACCCGCGGATACACGATCAACTCGCTGCCGACGGCTACGTCTCGACGCATCTCGACGATACCGAACGGGAATGCGGAGGCGATGTCCGCCCGCAGTTCCACCACACGTCCCCGCTTGGGCAGCGTCAAGGTAAGCGGAAGCTCCAGGGCCGCATGAGCATCCACAAAAGGAATGTTCAGTGAAACTGCGTCATGGCTGGCGCGGAGGTCGACGCGAGCGAAGAACAGCGGGAATGAACCGACGTTGCGAACACGGAGTGCCAGCAGCGCCGGTCTGCCTGCGTAGACCGCATCTGCAGCATCGAGCGAGACCTCGAGATGGCGAAGGTTCGCGACCGACAACAGTCCCGAGAGGATGAGCGCAGACAGGAGCGCGCTGAAGATAAGATAGAGAAGGTTGTTGCCCGAGTTGATTGCGACTGCCCCGATGCCGACGATGGCAATGAAGAACAACAGGCCGCTCCGCGTCAGCCGTTCGGCCCGGTGGTACTTCCTGAACCGCACCTCGACCAGACTCATCTTGCTCCGGCTGCAGGAGATATTGTCACACGGGCGCCGGCACCTGCTCAAAGATGCGATCGATATCAGTCCCGGATGCACCTTTTCGACTGCCGCGACGCAGAATGCGGTGAGCCGCCACGTACGGTGCCATCGTCTTGACGTCGTCCGGGACGACGAAGGTTCGACCCTGAAGCAGCGCCCACGCCCGGACCGCCTTGAGCAGATCAATCGCGCCCCTGGGGCTGACCCCCACCTCGAACAGCGTCTCGGAACGGGTTGCGCGCACAAAGGCCAGCAGGTAGTCCAGCACCGCCGGCGCTACGGTCACCGCATCAACTGCGTCCTGCGCCTCCAGTACCTGCTGAACCGAAGCCACAGGCTGCAGGCTTATTGAATGCTGACGTACGGGCCGTTCCGTCAGGATCTGCCGCTCCGATTCGACATCCGGATACCCGATTCCCGTACACAGCTGGAAGCGGTCCAGTTCACTTTCGGGCAGCGGGTATGTCCCCGTATACTCGATGGGATTCTGTGTGGCAATGACGAAGAAGGGGTCCGGCAGTTCCCATGTCATGCCGTCGATGCTGATGCGTCGATCGTTCATGGCCTCGAGAAGCGCAGACTGGGTCTTGGGGCTGGCTCTGTTGATTTCGTCGGCCATGACGACGTTTGCAAAGATGGGACCCCGTCGGAACCGGAACTCCCCCGTG
>JAPLGI010000169.1 GCA_026390245.1 Caldisericota bacterium | reverse complement strand
ACGGCTGCGCCGGTGCCTGATGAGCTTGACCAGGTAATACCGAACGGCAACCTGCAGGGCGATGAAACCGACGGTCATGCCCTCGATGATGTTGGAGAATGTCTTTGGAATGTTGGCGACCTGCATGGACGTGGCTCCAGTACGCAGCGCACCAATAAACAGGCCTGCCAGGACAACACCAAGAGGTTCACTCTGACCAATCAATGCGATGCCAATGCCAGTCCAGCCATATCCCATGGTTGCGGTGTTGGGGAACTGGTATTGCAGACCCAGGATGAAGAACGAGCCACCAAGTGCCGCAAGGCTTCCGGAGAAGAACATGAGCTGCAGGATGCGGCGGCTGATGTTGATGCCCTGAGCGCGGGGAGCCTCCATGCCGATGTTGGCGGTATACCCGATCGCGCGGATCTCATATCCAATCGTGGTCTTGTAGAGGAGGAACCAGGTTGCGTACGCAGCGACCAGTACTAGCAGAATACTGGTGTTGAGACGTGTCGGCATCATGATTCTCAACAGCTTGGCGGTATCGGCCACGTAGAAGGTGCCGGAAGTGAACGTCTGCGAGGGAGGCGTCATGGGTCCTGTCACCAGCCAGCTTGTGATCAGGAACCAGGCGATCCAGTTGAGCATAATGGTACCAATGACGATATTGACGCCGCGCTTGACGTAGAGGTACCCGGCGACTGCCGCCCAGGCTCCGCCGGCAAGCATCCCCATGATGATGCAGATGGCTCCGTGCAGGAGTTGTGCTATCCAGCCGAAGCTTCCCAGAGCAGCATACATGGCTCCGAAAGTGTGAGCTACGGGAGTCCAGTATCCGAAGAACGTGGCCACAATGGCGCCTACCCAGAACTGACCTTCGGCTCCAATGTTGAACAGTCCGCCCTTGAATGCAAGGGCAACGGAGAGACCCGTCGCGATGTACATGGCGCTCTTGATAAGCAGTTCAGCGAATTCGCGCCGATATGCTGGACCACCAGGGATGAGCCCAGAATCGCCAAAAAGGAGCGCGTAAGCCCGAAATGGATTTCGACCCGAGACGGCTATGACGATCATTCCAACGACAAGAGCCAGGGCAATGGAGACCAGGGGAACCAAGATGTTGAGAGGATCTCTTCGGTTGTGTCCCTGGTTGTCGATGCCAAAAGCCTTGAGGAACCTGGTGGTGAAATTGCTTTCGCTCACGATTGCACCTTCTTGTCGATACCAACGCCGAGCATCAGAAGCCCCAGGGCCTCCTCGGTCGTCTTGTCCGGGGTTGTCTCTCCGACGATGTGGCCCTCGAACATGACCAGAATGCGGTCGGACAGGCCGAGGATCTCGGAGAGTTCCAGTGAGATGAGCAGGATTGCCTTGCCGGCCTTCTTCTCCTCAAGCAGCTTGCGGTAAACGAATTCCGTGGCGCCAACGTCGAGGCCGCGGGTCGGCTGCGAGGCGATCAGGAGGTTGTGTGGTAGCGAAAGCTCGCGAGCCAGGATGAGCTTCTGCTGGTTGCCACCTGAAAGCGATCCTGCGGTGTCGTAGACGTCACCCGGGCGGATGTCGTATTCTTTGACCTTCCCCTCGGCGAACTCAGCAACCTTCTCATAGTCCATTCTGATGCCCTTGCTGAACGGTTTGCTCAAGTGCTGGCCCATGACGGAGTTCTCGCGTACCGTGTATGGCATGACAAGACCTCTGCGCGCACGGTCTTCGGTGATATAGCTCATGCCTTCCTTGCGCAGCTGCGCCGTCGTAACCATGCGCATGTTCTTTCCGTTGAGTTCCATGGAACCTGAGACCAGATGCGAGAAACCAATCATGGCGTTGACGAGTTCATCCTGCCCGTTGCCCTGGACACCGGCAATGCCGACGATCTCGCCGCCGCGGACGTCGAAGCTCATACCCTTGACAGCCTCGTATCCGCGATTGTTCCTGACATGGATGTCGTGACACGCGAATGCGACGGCTCCCACCTCCACCTCGACCTTTGGAATCTCGAGGACGACGTTGCGGCCTACCATCATGCGAGCCAGTTCCTCTTCGTTTGTGTCCTTCTTGTTGACGATGCCCTGCAATTTCCCGCGACGCAGGACCGCGATACGGTCAGCGATCTCCATGACCTCTTTCAGCTTGTGACTGATGAACAGGATCGTCTTTCCCTCTGCCTGCAGCTTGCGCATGGTCACAAACAGGTCGACGGTTTCCTCAGGGGTGAGGACGGCCGTTGGCTCATCGAAGATGAGGATCTCCGCCCCCCTTCGCAGTACTTTGAGGATTTCGACACGCTGCTGGACGCCGACGGGCAGGTCGCCCACGAGAGCCGAGGCGTTCACAGCCAGTGAGACTCTTTCTGAGAGCTCCCGGACTTCGCGCACTGCCCTTCCGTAGTCGAAGAAGATACCCTTGTGCGGTTCATCGCCGATCACGATGTTCTGGGTGACGGTGAACCTCGGAATCAGCATGAATTCCTGGTGCACCATGCCCATTCGCAGCTTGATGGCATCCTCGACCGAACGAATCTTGACTTCCTTCTCATTGACCAGGAGGTCGCCGCCTGAGGCCGTGTAGATGCCGTAGATGATGTTCATCAGAGTGCTCTTGCCCGCTCCGTTTTCTCCGACAATGGCGAAGATCTCGCCCTTTTCGACAGAGAACGAGATGTTGTCGTTTGCGAGATTCCCGGGGAA
The DNA here is from genome assembly GCA_026390245.1 of Caldisericota bacterium. Taxonomy (GTDB): domain Bacteria; phylum Caldisericota; class Caldisericia; order Cryosericales; family Cryosericaceae; genus Cryosericum. The sequence continues at coordinate 2,707 of JAPLGI010000169.1, read as the reverse complement.
CATCTTGGAGATGTTGCGTACTTCCAGTGCTTTCATGGCTTCACTCCCTTATAATGTCGGAGAGGACACGTGCTGCACTCTCAGAGGTATGGAAGCTTCCTGACACCGATGGACAGTCCAGGATGACAGCAGACTCGAACGTTCCAGACCAAGCCTCCTCAACTCCGTCGGAATGGCGATTGCGGAAGGCACGACCAGGGGACCGGACAACAATGCGCTCATCCATTTTTCTCCTTTGCAGGATTGGCAACTTCGCAGTAATTATATACTAAACGGTCTCAAAGCAAGAAGGCGCAAAGTCCTTTACGAACCTGCGATTGAAGTACAGCAGGGGGACTCTGTGCCTTTGCGGGAACAGTGGTTGAGTGCAAGTCAGCGAGTCGCTTCGCCCGTATCACTCTCCCGAAAGGTCGCGGTGCTCGCGCTGTCCGAGATGCCAGTGGTACAACCAGACAGGAGTCCCGACAAGAACGGCAACGATATTCCTGATAAGGCCTTGGATTGCATATGTGTTTGCCGGTGAGACAAGGCCAGTCGTGTCCGGTTTCACAGGCGACATCATGGGATCGGGTGACATGAAGAATGCCCTGTAGATGCTGGGAACGACGTTGATGAGGTTGAACATCACGATGAACAGCCCAATGGCGGAGAGCAGGTAGATGTAGAGCCTTCTGATGAGATCCCTGCGCCCCTCAGGCAGTGGCGCCGGAGCGGCTGTGGGAGTTTCGCCCGTCACCTGAGTAACGGCTGTCGCGAGTGTCGTCGCGTGATGGCGCGTTTCCTGGATGATGCCCCAATGATACAACCAGACTGGAACGCCGACGGCTACTGCGGATGCAAACTCCAACAGTGTGGACAGTTCGTTCTGCATGCCGTCCGCCGTGATCAAACGGAAGACGTACATATTGAGGACACTGGTGATTGCCCCGATGAGTCCCGTAAGGGCCATGACGATCCCGACCACAGTAACAAGATACAAGTAGATGGTACGAACAACGTTACGTTGCTTCATGGGTACCTCCCAACGCATACGATGAGGTCGATCGCTGAGGGGCTGGGCACCAGGAGATGAGCCAGAAAGCTCCAGCCGGTCCTGGGGCCCAGTTGCATGCCTTACGGCATCCCTCAATGACATACTAAAGAAAGTCCCGTGATAATGCAAGGACTGTGCATGCACTGGGTGTCATGGCGAGCGCCGGGCCCGGCATCACGCGGAAGGGTTGGTCTCTCCGCTGGTTGTGGTATGATGTAACAAATATCCATCGGTCGGATCAGGAGCAGGATGCATTATGATTGAACTTGAGCAGAAGGACTTTGAAGAACTCGTGCTCGTCGCTCTGGTGACGCTGCCTGACCAGTTCAGGACAGCGCTCAAGAACATCGACATTATCGTCGAGGATTTCCCCCCCATGGATGTCCTGAAGCGAACCGGAGTCGCCAACGGCTATGGGTTGCTGGGACTGTACCAGGGGATTCCCCTCAGGGACCGGGGAGCGCACTATAGCGGGACTCTTCCAGACAAGATCAGTGTATTCAAGGTTCCCCTCGAGTCTTCGGTGGACACCGTCGATGAGCTGATGCCCCTGGTCCAGCATGTGGTTCTGCATGAATTGGGGCACTATTTTGGACTTAGCGACGAGGAAATGCGCGAGAGCAGGGGAGATCTGCATTGACATGAAGAGACTGGCAGGCGCAGTGCGTGCTGCTCTTCCCATTTCGTAACAGGAGAGGTGTACATGGAAATCCGAAGGATTGCGGTGTTTGGTGCCGGAGTCATGGGGGCAGGAATTGCTCAGGATGCTGCGGCACATGGTCTCGAGGTCGTTCTCGTCGACCGTACCGAGGAAGGGCTGGCGCACGCTCGGAAGAGCATCGAGGACAGCCTGAACTATGAGCTCCAGCGATGGGGAATCACGGGGTCGGAGAAGAAGATTCTGCTCTCTCACATCAAGTTCACCTTGAATCGAGGCGATGTAGGCAGTGTCGACCTCGTCATCGAGGCCATTCCGGATGACCTGACAGCCAAACAGGAGTTGTTTGCCGAACTCGAGGCTCAGTTTGAGCACTTGTGTTCCGATGAGGTCGCCTACGTCAGCAATACCGCCATCCTGCCCATTACGGACATCGCGCTGAAGATGGTCAACAAGGATCGTCTCGTCGGCATGCACTTTCTGGCGCCCGTTCCGGCTATCAAGCTGGTCGAGATGGTGCGGGGCGTCCATACGTCTCAGGCGACCGTCGACCGCGCCAAGGAACTGGCACGTCGCATGGGCAAGACCCCCGTCGACGTACTGGAGAATCCGGGATACATCACAGCGCGTCTTGTGGTTCCCCTCATCAATGAAGCAGTCATGCTGTACCTGGAAGGGACGGCTAGCAAAGAGGACATCGATGTCGCCATGCGCCTGGGTTTCGGTTTCAACAAGGGTCCGTTTGCCCTGGCTGACCAGATCGGGCTGGATGTGGTGCTCGGGTGGTCTGAGCACCTGTTTCATGAGCTCGGTGAGACTCGATATCGTCCACAGGCTCTCGTCCGCAACCTGGTTCGACGCGGGTACCTGGGAGTGAAGAGCGGCAGGGGCTTCTACAACTATGAAGCTCGCGTTGACAACGCGGAGGAGAAGATATGAAGGTTCTGGTCCTGAACTGTGGCAGCTCTTCCATCAAGTACAAGCTGTACGACGATGACCAGCAACTGGCTGATGGC
>JAPLGI010000146.1 GCA_026390245.1 Caldisericota bacterium | reverse complement strand
CCTTGCCCACAAGAGGCGCCTGAGCTCTCTTGGACCAGGCGGTTTGAACAGGAAGCGGGCGGGCGTGGAAGTCCGCGACATCCACTCTTCCCACTACAGCCGTATTTGCCCCATTGAGACTCCAGAGGGTGGAAACATAGGTCTGATCAACAGCTTGAGTTCGTATGCCAAACTCGACCAATATGGATTCATTACCGCGCCATACGCCAAGGTCGAGAATGGCCGCAAGGATGAGAAGAACGTTATCTATATGGACGCCGAGGAGGAAGAACACCACTCGATCGCCCAAGCCAATACAGCTGTCGATGAAATGAGCCGTCTGACGTCGAAGACGGTTATTGCGCGGCAGCGCAGCGAAGGCGGTGAAATCCTGCCGAAAGAACTCCCGGCGAACAAGGTCGACTACATTGACCTCCTGCCCTCGCAGGTGTTTGGGATTTCGGCTTCCTTGATCCCATTCTTGGAGCATGATGATGCCAACCGCGCTCTCATGGGCTGCAACATGCAGCGACAGGCAGTGCCGCTGGTTCGTCCGGACCGGGCTCGTGTTTCGACAGCCATGGAGGGACGGGTTGTTCACGACAATGGTGATCTGGTGCTCAGCGACGTGGACGGGATCGTCTCCTACGTGGACGCCGAACAGATCCGAATCTCGCCGTTGGTCACCATCGTGGATCTTCAGGCTGGCAGGACGCCGGTGGATGTCTTGCCTGTCATGCTTGCCTCGGAAGCGAATGAGCCGGGAGTCCTCGGCGATGTCCGCATGGTGCCTATTGCCTTTGCGCCAGCAGATGTGCCGGAGGGCATTCTCAAGCTGATAGGTTCGGAGATTTCGCGAGAACAGGTCGAGGCTCTTGCCGATGACGGGGTTGAATCGTTTCAGTACGTTCCCGCCGGATCAATTGTCCAGAATTCACTCACTGACCTGTTCGACGTTCAGACCAATGATGGTTTGGTTGGACAGGTCCTGGCTGAGGATGTGCATGAGGGGAAGAACAAGGTGCACAAAGCCGGCACCAAGATCACTGAAACGCTGCTGGGTCGCCTGATCAACAACGCAAGAATCCGGTCTCTTCCAATACGGGAGGCCGACGAAACCGCGTTGGTTGAACTGCAGACCCTTACGATGACGCCCATAGGGCAGCAGGTTCTCGGACATCGGATTCTGCGCGTGACATCGGCGCAAGACCTGAGTTCCAGCATTGGTCGTATGGTCAGCGAGGAGAGCCTCCATGACCTCATCGCCAGGGACAAGAATGCCAGCATCCTGACATATGATCCTGCAAAGGCTTCTGGCTACGAGCTCTTCCGAGTCAACGGATCCCTTGCAGGTCAGACCCTGGCAGAGGCTGTTCCGCTTCACAAGCCGAAGGCGAAGAAGCTGGCTGTGGGCAGGAAACTTACCCGCGATGACCTCATTCTGATGGCGAAGAACGGAATAACCCATGTCTCGGTGCCCCAGGCTCGCGTGTTTGAGCTTCAGAAGTTCAAGCGGACCAACCAGGACACATGTATCAACCAGCATCCGGCCGTCTCCACAGGAGACGAGGTGCACGTCGGCGATCTTCTTGCGAACGGGTATGCTTCTGTGGAAGGCGAACTTGCTCTTGGCAAGAACCTTCTGGTCGCATATGTTCCGTGGCGAGGGTACAACTATCAGGACGGCGTCATCGTCAGCGAACGCCTGGTACGCGATGACAGCCTTTCTTCCATTCACATCAAGGAGCACAAGATCGAGGTAAGGTCGACGGAGTTCGGCAAAGAGGAAATCACCCGCGATCCACCCAACGTCTCCAAAGAACTCGCACGCCACCTGGACGACCGCGGTGTTGTCCAGGTCGGAGCGCACGTCAAAGCCGAGGATGTTCTTGTGGGTAAGATCACGCCGCGCGCGGAGCAGGAGGAGTCTCCCGAGGTAAGGGTCTACTTCGCCCTGTTCCATGACAAGGCTCGTGACTACAAGAACACATCGTACAAGGTTCCGCCCGGAGAAGACGGAGTGGTCATCGACGTTCAGGAGATCACGAAAGACAACACAAGTGACGCACTTCCGGTAGGCGTGGAGAGGATTATCAAAGTCTACGTCGCTAAGAAGCGCAAGATTATCGTTGGGGACAAGGTTGCAGGGCGCCATGGGAACAAGGGCGTCATCACGCGCATCCTTCCGGAGGAGGACATGCCGTTCCTTCAAGATGGAACACCCGTCGACGTCATCCTGAGCCCACTGGGTGTACCCTCACGCATGAACATTGGCCAGCTGCTCGAGGCCAGTCTGGGCATTGCTGCCCGAAAGCTCAAGGTTCGCGCTGTGACGCCAGTGTTCAATGGTGCTACGGAGGAAGAGATCAAGGCCCTGCTCCGGAAGGCTGGACTCAACGACAGCGGCAAAGAGGACATTCGAGATGGAGTCTATGGCAAGTACTTCGACAGCCAGGTAACGATCGGCGAGGCGTACATTCTCAAGCTGATTCATCTAGCCGAAGACAAGATGCACGCGCGTTCAACAGGCCGGTATACCCTCATCACCCAGCAGCCAATTGGCGGCAAGGCTCAGTTTGGTGGCCAGCGGTTCGGAGAAATGGAAGTGTGGGCCCTCGAAGCATATGGAGCCTCAACGGTACTGCAGGAAATGCTGACCATCAAGTCGGACGATCTTGAGGGCAGACGCGTCGCCTACGAACGTCTCACAAAGGGAAACAACCTCTTCGAAACGGGCTCTCCAGAATCGTTCAACGTTCTCGTGAAGGAACTTCGCGGGCTTGGACTGGACCTGGAGACATTGCCGAAGGCAGGGGAGACGCACGCGAAGAATACCAAGGTAGTGCTGGAAGACAACGAATAGCATTCTCTAGGGGAGGAAAAGGTGAGCAGATTCAGCCCGAGTGACATAAGGAACTTCGCGCTAGTTGGACAAGGCGGCTCTGGCAAGACGATGATCGCGGAACGCCTGCTTTTTCGTGCTGGAGCGAGCCAGAGAGTCGGTCGTGTCGAAGATGGAACGACCGTTTCCGACTACCTGGATGAGGAAATCAAACGTCATATCAGCACAAGTATCGGTCTGTGCGAGTTTGACTACAAAGGGGCTCGCCTGAATCTGCTCGATACCCCGGGATACGCTGACTTCATGACAGAGGCACAGGAGGCGGTCAGAGTAGCTGACACCGCACTTCTCACCATTAGCGCAGGGGCAGGTATTGAAGTCCAGACCCCACGTTTCTGGGGTCTTTGCGAAGCACAGCACATTCCAGTTGCATTTGTGATTAACAAGGTTGACCTGGAGAACATCGACTTCGACGCACGGGTGGCGGAGCTACAGGATGCGTTTGGGCACAAGGTCACCACATTGACGATCCCGGTCGTCTCGGGTCCGCTTTTTTCATCTTTTGTCAACGTCCTCACCGGCAAGCTCTATACGTATGATTCCGGCAGAGACGAGGCGAGTGTTTCTGATGCCATTCCAGATGCCATCAGGCCCGACTATGAGTCGGCCCGTGTCGCTCTTACCGAGGCTGTAGCGGAATCAGATGACGCGATCATGGAGAAGTACCTTGGCGGTGAAGCTCTGAGTCCGGATGAACTCGTGATGGTATTTGCGAAAGCGTTCAAGAAACGCCAGGTGTTCCCGGTTCTTGCGGTGTCTGCCCTGAAAGGGATCGGCTGTGACTACATCATGGACTTCTTGTCGTCCTACGCTCCGTCACCTGTTGACACTTCGGTACAGGCGACTCGAAAGGGTACCGACGAAACGCTGGAACTCCAGACGGATCCCGCTGCACGCGTAGCAGCCCTGGTTTTCAAGACCACCTCGGACCCATTCGTCGGCAAGCTGTCGTTTGTTCGCATGTATAGTGGAAAGGTCGCGCATGAAGTCTATAACGCGACAAAGGAAGTCTCGGAGAAAGTCGGAGGCCTTTTCCACATGATTGGGAAGAAGCAGGAACCTGCTGACGAAGGAATCGCCGGAGACATCGTTGTCATCTCGAAATTGGTGCAGACGGCTACAAACGATACGATTTCGACCAGAGATATGCCTCTCGATCTAGCGCCCATCGTATTCTCCCCACCGCTGCTCATGCGTTCTCTCAAGCCAAAGACCAGAGCTGATGACGACAAGCTGAGTTCGACTCTCAGCCGGCTCAAGGAAGAGGAGCCTGCCGTAGTCATCGACAAGAATGCGGAGACTCATGAAACCATTCTCAGCGGCCTGGGTGAAGCCCATCTCCAGGTTATTGTAGAGCGCCTCCAGAAGAAGTTCGGCGTCAACATCGACCTGGAAGTGCCTCGGGTGCCATACCGCGAGACGATCAAGAGCAAGGCACGCGTGGAAGGCAAGCACAAGAAACAAACCGGCGGTCATGGCCAGTTTGGCCATTGCTGGATTGAGATGGAGCCAAACGAGAGGGGTGGTGGCTGGGTCTTTGAGAACAAGGTGTTCGGAGGGTCGATCCCGAAACAGTACATCCCTGCCATTGAGAAGGGCATGCTGGAGACCATGGGCAAGGGCCTACTGGCCGGATACCCCGCTGTCGACATCAAGGTAGCCGTTGTCGACGGGTCCTACCACCCTGTCGATTCCTCGGAAATGGCGTTCAAGCTGGCCGGATCACTGGCCTTCAAGAAGGGCTTTGAGCAATGCACCCCGATCTTGCTGGAGCCGATTGTCATGCTCGAAACTACTGTCGATGAGAAGTACATGGGCGACGTCATGGGTGACCTTACCAGCAAGCGTGGCAAGATCTCGGGCATGGAAAACACACAGGGCAAGCAGATTATCAAGGCATCTGTCCCATTGTCAGAGATGTTGAACTATGGTATCGACCTGGGATCCATTACTCAGGGAACCGGTACATACTCGATGAAGGTCAATCACTACGAGGAAGTGCCCGAGCGTATTGCTGAGAAGATTATCGCCGACGCGAAGGCCACCATGATCGCTGAGGAAGAAGAGTAGTTCTAAGGGAGGAAGATTGAGAAACAACAAGATAGAGGCTCTGTCCCTCCACCTGGCTTCACCGGAGGAAATACGCAGCTGGTCACATGGAGAGGTTACTGAAGCTGAAA
>JAPLGI010000127.1 GCA_026390245.1 Caldisericota bacterium | reverse complement strand
CCCCTGGTGACGGTGTTTGTGGCGGGCTGGGTCCTGAAGGAGGCGTTCGAGGTGGTCCGCGAGGCGGGCGGCATCCTCATGGAGCAGGCTCCGGAAGGGCTGGATCTTGCGAAGCTTGAGGCCGACATCTGTGCTCTGCCGCATGTGCGGGACCTGCACCACGTCCATGTCTGGCAGGTGAGTGACACTGACACGATGTTCGAAGGGCATGTCAACGTGGATGACATGCTGGTGCGGGACACCATGCCATTGCGGCAGAAGATTGAAGCGCTGCTTGGCGAAAAGTATGATATCACGCACGTTACGGTACAGTTCGAGTTTGAATCGTGCGAGGGAGTGGGCCTCATCGTCAACGGAAGGACGTGAGTGAAGGTGTTCTGGACGGCAAGCCGTCAACGGACGTCGCCCATGGGGACTATCTGACATCGGGAGGTTTGTCATGGTTCAACGGATACGCATGAGAGACATCGTCCGAGGCTGTCTGGTCGTTGTTGTTGCAGTATTGTTGACGCTTCCGGCAGGAGTACTGGCAGTGCAGCCGGCCATCGATGGCGTCGTCAAGGCAGGCGAGTATGAGCACAGCACTATGCTGGGTGACGGAATCTACACGCTATCCTGGACCGTTGCCGGAGATACAGCCTGGTTTGGCATCCAGGCGACAACGACCGGCTGGGTGGCGCTGGGTATCGACCCCGAGACCATCATGAAGGGGGCCGACATGGTATTCGGATGGGTCAGTGGAGGCAAGACGACCGTCCTCGACCAGTACTCGACCGGAATGGACACCCAGGACAAGGCTATCCCGGCATCTGGCAGCCTGAAGATCATCTGGGCCATCGGTAATGCCGACAGCGTATCTCCTCATTCGCGGAAAGGCAGCGCGACCATCGACATTGGTGCACCTGCGCCCATCGTCCTGACATTCACCATCGGCTCGAAGAACGGAACGCGAAACGGCACGCCGGTGACACTCGATGCCGCTCCTGTCATTCAAAATGGGAGGACGTTGCTGCCCGTGCGCTACGTGGCCGAGCCACTGGGAGCGACCGTCACATGGACCGCGGGTACCCGGACGGTCACGGTTCAGCGTGCAGGCCTCACGCTTGCACTGGTCGTGGGCAGGGCGACGGCAGTGGTGAACGGAGGGAACATCCGTATCGATCCAGCTGACGCCCGTGTGGTTCCGATCATCCTCCAGGGGAGGACGATGCTGCCCGCCCGATTCGTTGCCGAGCAGCTGGGGTGCGCGGTCAGCTATGATCCGACGACAAGAGTCGTGACCATCACCTATCCGAAGCCCTGAAACGCCTGGCTGCAGGAAGTTGGTCTGTCATTCTGGATGATCTGACCTCAGTCTAGGCTCCCAGCTCTGTCCCGGCCTGAGACAGGAGGTCTTCCAGCAGTGCCGGCCTCATGGCATCCACCGGAGTGACTGCGACGCGCGCCGTCAGGCCAGGTTTTCCACCGGTCCGCTGGGCGTTGAGGGTGGCGACAGCTTCCTTCAGGCGTTGTGCAAGAAGATCAAGGCGCGTGTTGTCTGTCTGGATGGCCAGGACACTGAATCGGGCCGTACCAATACGTCCGATGGTGTCGGAGTCCCGGAACGTCTGACGAAGGATGTCGGCGAAGTCTGCCAGCATGTGAGGTTCCGGGGGTCCTGCGTCAGCGCCACTGGTGACCTCTGCGACAATGAGTGCTGCGTTGATATGTCCCCGATGTGCCATCTTGAGCTGCTGGCTGGCGATGGCGGAAAAGCCGGAAGCGCTGTACAGGCCGGTCAGTTCGTCGTTGAGGACGGTCGGCGCAGAACCTGCCTCGTCCAGCCCACCTGAGTTCAGCTCCCACCCCACCCCGAAGATGACAGGCTGGCCCCCCCAGCTCGTGCGGACGACCTGCGTCGCAATTCGGACGAGTTCGCCTTCGCGGCTCAGGAGCGAGAGCACACAGACGCCGGTCCTGCCCCCGACCATGTCGGCCAGGATGTGTGCGGCTTCTGCGCGGCGGTCCGGCGGGCAGAGGTCCAGTACAGTGGTTCCATGCAGTTCGTCCGTCTTGTGGCCAAGTCGTTGTGCCATAGCCTTGTTGACCCTGGAGATCGTGCCGTCCTCCTTCAGGATAACCATGAGACGCGGCATGGCATCGAACAGTGCGTCGAAATCCTCCTGGCTTGCTCGCAGGGACGCGTCGGCACGGATGCGAACGATGGCCTCGCCGATGGTGCGGCCAATGGACATCAGCAGACCCGTCCGGGGTTCGGTGGTCTGGCTTCTTGCGCTGGCGAGGTTCAGGACGCCGACCACAGTGTCTCCCCCTGCAAGGGGAATGGACATCATGGAGGCGATTCCATGCTGCTGAGAAGGGGTGGATGGCATCAGGTCGAACTCGGTGAATGCCGCAGGTTTCCCTTCACGGAGGACGGTGCGATATGGCTGCTCGTCCACCGGAACGGAGCGGATCTGCTCAATGAATTCGCTACCGAAGCCTGTTGCACAGGCAAGCATGGCGTGATCCCCGTTGACAAGATATATGCCCCCACCCTCAAAAGGCGTGGCTTCAAGGGCGATGGTCAGCGCCTCTGGCAGGAACTCCTCCATCGACTCCGCCTTGCCCGCCGCCTCGATGATACCGTAGAGGGCGTCCGCCCTTCTACGGTCGGCCGCGAGAGCCTCAGCCGCTCTCCGCGAGCCGGTGACGTCCTGACTGGTCGTGAATAGCGCAAGAGACCCATTCCATGAACCACGTGTCACCAGGGTGTTGACAGGGATCTGGGCGCCGTCCGCGGCCATAAGCGTCTGGGTACTGCTCGTCCTGGTGCCATTGATCATGTCACCCAGGATCAAGCGCGACAGCTCGCGCTCCTCCGGAGGGTGCAGGTCGTTGATGTCTGTGCCGAGCAGTTCTGTGGGTGTCCGTCCCAGCCGGCGGGCCCCCTGCTCTCCGACAGCCAGGATCTTGCCATCGCGGGCCACAACAAAGAAGAACCCCTGTACCGAGTTGAAGAACGCCTGGAGGTTGGACGTGTTCTCCTGCAGTGCTGCAATCATCTCGATGTGGTCCATGCCGATGGTGATTTCGCGTGCGATGCCCCCCAGGGACTCCTGCCAGTCTTCCTCGAGTCTTGGCGGCGTTCGCCATGCCATGTTGAGCGAGCCGACGACGCGCCCCAGGTTGATGAGGGGAACGACGGCGAGCGTCAATGGTGCGTCATAGGGGTGGCCCGAGGAACCGAGGCTGTGCCAGGCGTTGCTGAAGAAGGGTTCCGCATCCCGGTACACTCGCAGGAATGGTTCTTCATCCGCGGGGACGGACGTGGCCTGCCCCAGCACGGCCTCAGCATCTCCCTGCACGGACACCAGGCGCGCCGTCTTGCGGTCGGGGTCCAGCACATAGACGCCGCCGCGGTCATAGTCGAATAGTTCGTGCGCCAAGGTGAGGACGTCACCAAGAAACGCGCCGACCGTGGCTGCCGCGGCTGCTGCCTCGAGAATGCCCTGAAACAGGCGGGACCGGCGGTTCTCCAGGGCAAGCGCGAGTTCGACGCGTCGCTGGCTGGTGATGTCGCGCGCCTGGCCGAGGACACCGGAAAGCGACCCATCGGCATCATGCAGTGCGACCTTCTTCGTATTGTAGTACCTCAGGTTGCCTTGCTGGTCTACCGCGCTGAACTCGTGTTCGGAGATGTCATCCCGGGCAGCGACCTGGTCATCGGCGATATACATCTCTGCTTTCTCACGGGACTGAATCTCGAAGTCGGTCTTACCGATGACATCCTGTGTCCGTCCGGGGTCAGCGTGGAGGTAGGCTTTGTTGACGGCGACGTAGCGGCCCTGTGCGTCCTTGATCCACATCGGGTCCGGGGAGGACTCCAGGAATTCCTGCCACTGGTGCGCGGCGAGGTGTACCGCATCGACGGGTGTGGCGCATTCAGAGAAGTCGCCGTGCCTTTCCGCCGCGTGCTTGTCTGATTGCTCGTCCACGTGGACCTCCTGTATCAGTGACATTTCGCCCAGCATTCAGTTAGTCAAGTATACTATGGCCCCTCTGGGAAATCAATCGTGAATCCTGCCCTGATGATGTACTGATGACTGAGACTCGTCGGCTTCTTTTGATCGGCCTGCCCGCCTCTTCATATCCAGGAATGACTTGGATGGAACTTCACAATCCATGCACAGAAAATGCCCGAGACCAGTGTATTGACAAGTGGAAGGCGGAGAAGTACTGCCGCGTCGAACGGTGCTTGACAAGGTAGAGTCGCCGCCTATGATTGCTGCGCTTGAAAGGAGATGCTTCCATGGAATACCAGGGAACCGTCATACGTCCGGAGGACAGCGTCCGGGCATTCTTCAACCGGGTCTATGGATGGATGGCCGGGGGACTCGCGCTGACCGCCGCAATAGCCTGGTTTGTCAGCGGCAGCCAGGCGATCCAGGGGGTGGTTTTTGGCAACCCGCTTGTGTTCATGTTCCTCATCGTTGCTGAGCTCGGCCTGGTCATCGGGCTCTCGCGAGCCATCAGCAGGATGTCTCCGCAGACGGCAGGGCTCCTGTTCCTCACGTATGCGGCGGTGAACGGGCTCACCCTGTCCTCCATCTTCATGGTATATGCGAAAGGGGATATCGCCATGGCGTTTGCCAGCTCGGCAGGCTTGTTCCTGGCGATGTCGCTCATCGGTTCGGCGACGCGCATGGACCTGTCAAAGCTCGGCAACATTGCCTTGTTTGGGCTGGTTGGCATCATCATTGTCTCGATCATCAACCTGTTCACGAAGAGCTCTGGCCTGGACTTCCTCATCAGCATCATCGGCATCGTTGTGTTCCTGGGGCTGACCGCCTGGGACACGCAGAAGCTGCGAAGGATGGCGCTCAGCCTGGACCCGGCGGGCGAAAACCCCATGACGATGGCCGGTGGTAACCCGCAGGCCGAGAAGGTAGCGGTCATCGGGGCCCTGAGCCTGTACCTGGACCTGGTCAACCTGTTCCTGTTCGTGCTTAGGTTCTTCAGCGGTCGGAGGCGCAGCTGAAGCACTTCCACGGTGTGAATGCGACTGGGCCTGTCTGGATGAGCCGTTCAGCCATTCGTTCCTGGGCGTGGCCTTTGCAGCCGCCGGTAGCCGATGGTATAATCAAACCACTATGGACACAACACGGCTCGTGAGGGTGTTCCACAGGAGAAAGGCCATTCTTTTCGCTGTTCTGGGGGTCTTTCTTGGTGGACTCTTCCTCTGGACTGCAGGCGTTCATGCGTATGTTGTCAAGGATGCGGGCAGCACGACGCGGATCGTCGCGTTCCACAGCATGTCGGTGAGCAGCGTCCTGGCGAAGGCGAACACGCGTTCCCTGCGCCCGGAAGACGTTGTAACGCCGGATGTCGCCGCGGTCATCCCCCACGGGGAAATCGCTATCGTGCGCGCCAGACCGGTAACGCTCACCATTGATCATGCCAGTGAAACCATCTATTCGACCGTCGCAACGGTAGCAGAGCTCTTGGCGGACAACGGCATCACGGTAAGCACGCAAGACAAGATCAGCCCGGACCCAGGCGATCCGGTGCCATACAACGATGACATCGTCGTCATGCGCACGACCTACGCTTACACCAGCAAGACCGAAACAATAGCCTACAAGCGCGTATACCAGAAGAACCCATACATGGAAGTCGGACGTAGCTACATCAGCGTCATGGGCCAGACGGGTCTCCTCAAGAAGACCATCAAGGTGACCAAGGTCGCCCAGCAGGCGGTCAGCTCGGCTGTCGTCAAGACGCAGACCGTCAAGCCTGTGGTTCATGAAGTCTATGACGTTGGCACGGCTCGCCTGGATCTCAAGCCCGTGCGCACCTACACCATGTCCGCCACCGCCTATTCGAACAGGCGCTCAACCGTCCTCGACGGCAAGGATCACCTGTATGGCTACTCAGGTCTGTGGCTTCACTACGGCACCTGTGCAGTCGACCGGCGTCTCATCCCCATGGGGACTGTGCTGTATGTCGAAGGATACGGCTACGCGGTCGCGGCGGATACGGGTACCAGCATCAACGGGAACTGCATCGACCTCTTCTTCAACTCGTATGGCGACGCGTGCAACTGGGGTCGAAGGTCCGTGAGGGTCTATGTTCTTCCCATCACCCGAAGCCAGCTCTACGCCAAGCTTGGAGTCAAGCAGGATAGATAGCGGACGACCGCTCAGGAAGGACCCGCGAAGTTGTAGACCTGCCGGCTGTCGACTCCACGTTTGCTCAGTGCAGACAGCAGCAGTTCCGCGCGCTCCAGGCGCACCTCGATGATGTTGAGCTCGAACGGCAGTCTTCCAAGCTTTTCGCGCGTCAAGTGCTGTGCCTGGAGGACGCTGTCGGCAGCCGCTTCCTGCGCGTCCACGAGGCGGGCCGTCCCCGTCAGCTGGAGCCCTGCCACGTCGGCCATCGTGTGATACGGATCGAAGATGCAGATGGAGACGTGCTGGTTCAGGAGCAGGTTGGCGAACTTGGCGCCCCCCTCGCGGAGGAAATACAGACAGTCGCCGGCATAGACATATTCGATGGGCGTTGAGCGGGCGCCCGCGGCCCCGGCCGTGGCAAGACCGCATGTATTGTGTGAGCAGAGGAATCTGTCGATTTCGGCTCGCACTTGCCCGCTCTCCAGCCGGCAGCCCAGGGAGTCCCGGATCTCCTTCAGCTGAAGACCCCATGCGGCCACCGTAGACCAGTTCAGCGTGTCAGCATTGGTCAACGATGAGTGGGTCATGCTGGCAAAGGCTTCCATCGCAGCGCGGTCGGGGGTGTCCAGCGAAGCCACATCGAGACGACCACCCAGCGATGCCCCAGAGACAAGTGACGGACCGATCAGCCGGGACAGCGATGTGCGGTAGTGTCCCTGGCTGTCCGGCGCAAGGCTGGAAGTGAACAGCGCGACCTTGCGCTGGGTCAGCCACGGCAGGTGATCCTCGACAAAACGGACGACGCCGGGGTCAGGCACTTCAGCGTAGATCGGGGTCCCGATGACGACAAACTCGCACGTGCACGCAGCCGGAATAAGTTCCTCGACCGGCAACGCGCGCGCCGGACCCAGGATGCGGGCAAGCGCCCGGGCGATGTCGCGGGTGGTGCCATAGCGAGAAGCGTAGAGGACGGACGTTGTGATCATGACAGACTCCCTAGAGGCCGCGTTCGCGGATGAGAGCTGGCTCGCCGTCTTCGATCAGGACTTCTGGCAGGAGGGGACGGCTGTTGTAGGTCGAGCTCATGGACCATCCATATGCGCCCGTATCGCAGATGGCATGCAAGTCCCCCTGCTCAGGCAGCGGCAGAAGGACGTCTCGGGAGAAACAGTCTGCGGACTCGCAGATGGGACCTACGATGTCGCAGGGGACTGGTTCTGCATCCCTGCGGGTCACCGGCAGGATCGTGTGGTGTGACTGGTACAGCGCGGGTCGAATGAGGTCATTCATGCCTGCATCCACAACCACGAACGTCCTGGCATAGCGCTTTCGGTACAGGACTAGCGTCAGGAGTGTGCCTGCATGTCCTGCAATGTATCTGCCTGGCTCGAACGACAGCTTCATGCCTTCGGGGACATCGCGACGCAGGAGAGCCTGCAGGTCTTCCACGGCGAAGTCGGAGCCATCTTTGTAGTTGATGCCGAATCCTCCGCCAATGTCCAGACGGCTCACGGGAATGCCGTCGCTCATCAGGGAATCGCGCAGTTCCAGCAGGCGCGCCAGAGACTTTCGATAGGGCTCGAGGCTCATAATCTGACTGCCGATGTGACAAGAGATAGTGTCAGGAACGAGCCCGGCATCGATGGCCAGCCGGAAGGCGTCTGGGGCGGCGTCAACCGGGATGCCGAACTTGTTCTCGTCCATACCGGTGGTGAGGTACTGATGGGTGTGTGCGTCGACGCCCGGATTGATGCGAATGCCGACACGAGTTCCGCGTCGCAGGCGGGCGATGGCAGTCAGTTCCTCCTCACTCTCGGCGTTGATGAAGATGTCATGGTCGAGCGCAAAGGCCAGTTCTTCCTGCGTCTTTCCGACGCCGGAGAAGAGGATGTGGCCAGCAGGACAGCCGGCATCCAGGGCCGCCTGGATTTCTCGCCGGCTCACCGTGTCGGCCCCAATGCCCATGCTGAAGACGAGGGCGAGAAGTGCCGGGTTGGCGTTTGCCTTGACCGCGTAGTGAAGTGACCCAATCGTGCCCAGACTCTGCACTAGACGAGCAGCCTGCCTGCGGATCGAGGAAGCCGAGTAGATGTAGACGGGCGTGCCGTATTCTCTCGCGATACTGTTGAGAGGCAGACGGTCAAGCACAAGATCCGAGCCCTGATAGTTGAGATCGTTGTTCATCGCGGTCCTTTCCGATCTGATGCCGGACGAGACGATGGTCCATGCCGCCCCCGCATCAGTCTCCCTATCATGCGCTCGCCGTCGATTCTGTCAAGTGAACGTATCCGGCGCAGAAGTGGTCCTTGAAGCGTATGGCCCATCCCATATACTGAGCGCAGGGCCGATGAACACGTGACCGTCGAACGTGCACGGAGAATACGAGACAGCACTGGAGGACCAACGATGGAACCCGCGAAGTTCTGTATTGAATGTGGAAAGCCTATTCCTCCCGAAGCGAAGCATTGTCCGAATTGCGGAGCAGATGTTGCCGAACAGAATCTGGCAGCAGCGGTTGACGTCCAGCAGGGGGCCCCGGCACCTGCGACCCAAGGATCTTCCCCTCAGCCTGTCGGCGCAGGACCCTACAGCCCAGCACCTGCATCGCCAGTGCAGTCTGCATCCTACGGTGGACCCGGCGCGGCGCCCAGGAGCCCGTATGCCAGCCCTGCCCCTCCCCAGGCACCTGTTGCAGCAGGCTATCAGCGCGCTCGTGGTGCGACAGCGGCGAAGCGTCTTGGTGGTGGGTTCATCGCGATCATTGGTGGTATTGCCATGCTGGCTGCACAGGGGTTGTTCATCAGCAAGCAGACTACGCCGCTGAACCTGCAGAATCTGCTGAGTGTCGGGCTGGGGCTCCTGTGCGTGGTGAGCGGGATCGTCGCGCTCGCCGTCAGGGGGTGGGTGCCGGTCATTCTCGCAGCACTCCTGAGCGCAGGGGTCTTTGGCCTCTGTGGTCTCAAGTTGTACGAGACGGTGACGTGGCTGCAGGCACAGACACCCGCTGATGCAACAGCGTGGACACTCCAGAGCGGCGGTATCATCTGGATCGGCGGCATGATGCTCGGCATGGTTGCCTTCACCAAGGCATTCCAGTCGCTGTTCAGTCGTCGCTGATCCGCATGCGGACCAGTTCGCTGGTCTTTGTGCTCGCTGTGGCATTGCTCCTGGTTCCCGCCGTCGGGTGCGGCGGAACAGGGCAGACGGTCGTGTGCTACACGTCCGTCGACCAGCAGTATGCGGAACCTGTGTTCGACGCCTACGAAACCCAAAGTGGCATCCACGTCCTTGTCGTCTATGACACTGAAGCTGCCAAGACCACCGGTCTCGTCAACCGCCTTGTCGCGGAGCAGGAACGCCCAGTATGTGACGTGTTCTGGAACAACGAGACGACGCAGATGTCGGTACTGGCGCAGCAAGACATCCTGCGGAAACTTCCCGAGGGTGCTGACCAGGGAATCCTGCCCGCGTACCGTGACCCCGATGGGTTGTGGGCCGGCCACGCAGCCCGCTTTCGCGTTCTCCTGGTCAACACGAATGTCCTCAGGGGGCCGACCCCGTCGTCGGTGCTGGACATGGTTTCCCCCGCCTATCCCCGAGGCAGTGTCGGCATGGCCATGCCCTTGTTTGGCACGACGGCAGCGAACGCGGCGGCACTGTACTCCGTGCTTGGGGAGGCTCGAGCGCGCGCTTTTTTCCAGCAGGTGAGCTCCTCCGGCGTACGAATTGTTGACGGAAATGCAACGGTACGGGACCTCGTAGGGCAGGGTGTACTGACGTGGGGGATCACCGATTCAGACGATGCACTGGTAGCAGTCAAGAGAGGAGACCCGGTGTCGGTAGTCGTTCCGGACCAGGACGGGATGGGGACTCTGGTCATTCCTTCGAGCGTGGCACTGATTCGCGGAGGTCCTCACAAGGAAGAGGCGGACGGCCTGACTCGCTATCTTCTGAGCGCAGACGTCGAGACCATGCTCATGCAGGAGGGATACTGTCAGTTGTCGACACGCCGGGAAAGGGGGATCGCCCCCCTGACGGGAAGGTCCGTCAAGGGGATGGACGTAGACCCCCATTCTGTCCAGCTCTCACTGGCGACGGCACGAGCGGACCTTGCGTCGATCTTCGGACAATAGCGATGGCGACGGGCAGCCGCTGGTGGCGTATTGCAGGTACTGTTGCTGCTCTTGCCGTGTTTGGTCTGCCTCTGCTGGCACTTGGCCTGGACGCGATACGATCTCTCACCGTCAATCCTGCGCTGGCGCACCTGGCCATCCCATCAGGACGGACGCTGGTTCTGCTAGCACGCACTTGTGCCCTTGCGGGGGCAACAGCCATCCTGTGCCTGGTTGCAGGGACCACTGCGTCGCTCGCCTTGCCGCGTGCCTCGGGCAGGATGGGCTGGCTGAGGATGGCGCTGTTTGTTCCCATAGTTATTCCGCCCTATATCCATGCGCTGGCCTGGATGCGGGCAGCTGAGTGGTTCCGCCGGATGGTCGCTGTGGCAGGCGTCAGACTGCCGGCGTTTCAGGGTTTCGGAGCAGCGCTATGGGTACAGGGCATGGTGTACCTGCCATTGACAGCAGGTATTGCTCTGGCCGCATGGTCGATGATCGACCCACAGCTGGAGGATGCGGCACTCATGCGGGGATCCCAGGACCGTTCGCTGTGGAGGGTTGTGTTGCCACTCGCCAGGCCGGTGCTGTTGTCGGGGGCTCTTCTCGTGTTTGTGCTCTGCATGGGAGACCTCGCCATTCCCTCCCTGTTCTCCGTCAATACGTATGCCCTGGAGCTGTACGCGCGCTTCAGCGCCACGGGGCGCATCTCAGACGTTACATTAATGGCCGTCCCGATCGTTCTGATCGGCCTGGCGGCGCTCGTGCCTGCCATTCGAAGCATTTCTGCAGCCGTCTCCGCGCCTTCGACCAGAGAAGGAGTGGCACCCGGTTTCTGGCGCTCGTCGCGCTGGACACGGTGTCTGTGCGTGGGTGCAGTGTGCCTGCTCGCAGCGGACACAGCAGGCCTCTGCGCTTCGATGTTGAGCGGACTGCGCGGCGCACTGTGGACCGCCGT
The DNA here is from genome assembly GCA_026390245.1 of Caldisericota bacterium. Classification (GTDB taxonomy): domain Bacteria; phylum Caldisericota; class Caldisericia; order Cryosericales; family Cryosericaceae; genus Cryosericum. The sequence continues at coordinate 1,663 of JAPLGI010000127.1, read as the reverse complement.
GGTCGATGCCGCGCCATCTGTCTGGGTCAGCGTGCGCATGGCTCTTTTTGCATGTGCCCTGAGCATGATTCTTGCGATTGCCGTAGCCCCTCTCATCAGCCACCCTGGCCCGCAGGGGTGGTCGCTGTGTGCCCTCATCCTGATACCGCTGGCATTGCCCGGTCCCGTTGCGGGCACCGGAGCCCTGCTTGTGGGTGGCGTCGTGCACGGTGAATGGATTGCTCAAGTGACACCCGCACTTCTCATGGCCTTCAGGTTCGCGCCGTTTGCCTGTCTGATGACCGGAGCACGGCTGGCACGGGCCGATATGGATGCAGTGGATGCCGGGCGCGTGTTTGAGCGGAGGCGTGGGAACTGGATGTTTCGCGTGTGGCTACCGATGCTCCTGCCTGTGCTCATGGCCGCCATCCTCGTGGTCGCCATCCTCGTGGTCGGGGAGGTAGGAGGAAGCCTCATGGTCATGCCGCCGGGGCAGCAGCCTCTGTCGATCACGATCTACAACTACCTGCACTATGGCGCATCTGGAACGGTCTCAACATTGTGCCTAGCGCTCTTCGTGGGCGTACTCCTGCTGACCATACCAGGCTTCGTGTCGTGGCGCAGGGCGTGGAGGTTGACGTGATCGAATGCACCGGGCTGGGAGTTGCTCTCGGGGGCAGGGCGATCCTGTCGAATCTGGAGCTAACTGTGGCTGACGGCGAGCGGATCGTCGTGATGGGCAGGTCCGGGGCAGGAAAGACGACCCTTCTCCGAGTGCTGGCAGGATTGGTGGCACCATCCGAAGGAAGCGTACGCCTGGATGGCAAACTTGCCAGCACCGCCGGAAACATTCGGATGGAGCCCTCGCGCCGCGACATCGGGTTCGTCTTTCAGGCGGGGGCGCTGTGGCCACACATGACCGTAGCGCAGAATGTCCTGTACGGACTGGGTGACCTTCCGCGCCCGGAAGCCCGGCGGCGCATGACCGAAGCCCTCGAGGCCTGCAAGGTGGCGGATCTCGCCCTGCGCTGCACCTCCTCATGGACGAACCGCTGACGAGCCTGGACACCGATCTCAGATCGGAGCTGCAGCAGCTGGTATATGAAGTCGTCCGATCGCGCGAAACAGTCCTGGTCTATGTGACGCACGATGAGGCCGAGGCGCGCGCGGTCGGAGGCAGGCTGATGCGGCTCGAGAACGGTCGTCTCCTGACAAGTGGGTCGGCATGAGGCGGGCTATCGTAGCACTGCTTGTGATATCAGGCTGTCTGATGACAGGGTGTTCCATTCCGCGGGATGCCACTCTGTCGGCACCGCCCCACCCACTCACAGGGATCCATATCCTGCGCCCGCCCGGAGACGTTTTTGCACTGCTTGTGGAGGGAAATTCGCTCTGGTGCGGCGGCGTGGACGGCGTCTGCTCTGTCGACACCCGGACCCGAACGGTGACCGCAATCGTCGATGCGGGGCGCCCGATGACGTATGTGCGTGGTATTGCACGGGATCCAGGCGGCGCACTGTGGTTTGCCTCCGAGCACGGACTGGTGCGCTGGAAAGATGGACAGGCGACCTGGTTCACGACAGAAGAAGGCTTGCCTGACAACCGCGTCAACTGCGTTCTGGTGACACGGGCGGGAGACCTGTGGGCAGGTACGTGGAGCGGCGCGGCGATGCGTACAGCAGAG
>JAPLGI010000040.1 GCA_026390245.1 Caldisericota bacterium | reverse complement strand
GCGTCCCCGTTCGCGCGTGCCGCGCAGGACGACTTCCGCCACTTCGAACCTGTACAGCCGGAGACGATCGCGACTGCCATCCGTATCGGCAACCCGGTCAGCTATGACAAAGCCGTGCGCGCTATCCGCTTCACAAACGGTGTCGTGACCAGCGTCACTGATGCGGAGATCCTGCAGGCGAAACACGACCTTGACCGGCAGGCTGTCGGGTGCGAACCCGCATCGGCCGCCACGCTGGCCGGCTTGCGAAGGCTAATGCGCGAGCATGTCGTGCTGCCCGGCGACAGCGTCCTGCTGATCATCACCGGCAACCTGCTCAAGGATCCCGACATAACTATCGCACTGGCAACGGGACAGACGGCCGCTCTCGGCGTCCGGGATACTGCGTCACTGGACGCCTGTGCCAACAAGCCGCGGCGTGTCCCCTCGGACGCTGAGGCGATCGCCGGCATCATCGAGGAGGAATTGCAGTGACAGCCTCCCCCGTGACGCACTTCATCCAGCTGGGATATGGCAAGGTCGGCGGACCGCTGGTCCAGCTGACAGTCGAGAACCGAGCGCGCATCGAACGCGAGACCGGTGTCTGCCTGAGATACGCCGCTGTCATCCGCAGTGCCAGCGCCATCCTGGGGGACGACCTTGCAGTGGGCGCAGCCGACAGGGGAATGTCCTTCGACGAGTGGGCACCGCGCGCGCCCGGCATGACCCTCTCCGTCCTGGACCCCGTGTTCGATCGCTTCGGGCTTCCGGACAGCACTCGGTATGTACTGGTTGACGTAACGGCCACGGCCGATACGGGAAGCCTTCTGCTGGAAGCCCTGGACATGGGCATCCCGGTCGTCACGGCAAACAAGATCCCTCTCGCGGAGACGCCCGGCTGGTTCGAGCAGGCACGGACGGCAAGCCGGCGTGCCCACACACCGTTCCGGTACGAATGCACGGTCGGTGCTTCTCTTCCTGTCATCAGCACGCTCGTCGACCTCATGACGACCGGGGACACCATCCAGCGCATCGTCGCCCTGTCCAGCAGCTCACTCTCGTGCATCCTGGGGGACTTCAACCGCGGGATCCCGATGGATGCGGCCATTGCAGACGCGATGAAGAAGGGGTTCGCAGAACCCAACCCCCTGACGGACCTTGCCGGCAGAGATGCCCTGCGCAAGATTGTCATCCTGGCCAAGACGATGGGTCTTGCCACCAGCATCGAGGGCGTCGCGCAGGAACCACTCCTGGACCAGGACTATGCCTCATTCGACACCTTCAAGGGGCAGGGTATGGCACGCCTGGCGGCTCGTCTCACTGCTGCCCGGCAGCCCGGGATGGTGACGTACTGCGTCGGCTCGGCCTCAGCTGATGGGGTAGTCACGCTGGGCCTTCGCAGCTTTCCACAGGCGTCCATCTGGGGGACGCTGGAGCCCTCTGAGAACCTCTTCCTGTTCACCACGGCCCGGTTTGGTGACCTGCCCGTCGTCGTCCGCGGCATCGGTGGAGGACCCATGTTGACCGCCTCGGGCGTCCTGGCGGACGTCATCAAGGCGGCGCAGAGATAGGTCAGTAGGGAGCCCTACCCGACACTCATCCCACGGATCGTGACACTCTCCGTGCTCATCGGGACGCCCGCAGCAGCCAGGGCACCCGGAAGGGCCTGGGCTCCGCGCATCGTCAGAGAACCCATCTGGTCCGTAAGCCAGATGTGAACCATGCTTCCATCCTTCATGGTGATGCGGAAGCCGCGGGTCTCCGACTGTGCACCCAGAAGCGCTGCGCCGGCGCTGCGCCGGCCCGACAGCGCGGCAAGCCAGGAAGCCGTGATGAGCCACTTCGGTGCGACCTGGATGGCAGGCTGGACCAGCACCATGTCAACATACGCATATTCCTCGTGCCGCCAGGCGGTCACCCGCACAAGGCGGTCCGTCAGGATCATCATCTGGAGACCTCCAGCGCTGATGCCAACCTGCACCGCCCACAGGCCGAGGAGTCCGATGAGCCAGAATACCAGGGTCAATCCCCAGTATTCCGTGACAGCCAGAGCCGAGTTGCTGGTGATCAGGAAGGGCATGCTCACGAACACAACCGTGAGGATGAGCCCCATGATGTCCCCCAGGACCACGCGCCACCTGTCATGCGCGATGATGTCCCCGCCCCTGCGCGGCCACGGCATGAGGAGATACAGCATCACGGCGAACCCCAGCAGAGGGAAGAACAGGCTGCGCAGTGGATACACGAGCGCATGAGGCGGACCGTGCAGGCCCGCGCCCAGCGTGAAGTCGCTGCTGCTGAGGCGTACCGCGACAGCCCTCACCCATGTCCCGTCGGGCAGAGCCGCGTAGCGCTCTTCCCCGTCCGGGAGCCCGGCAAGCAGCTCGGGCGAGGGCAAGTCACGCTGCAGGGCGTACACGCTTCCCCATTCGCCGACACGACGCTGCCATGTCCGATCTGGAGGGTTTCCCTTCTGTGCCAGGGATAGTCCTGCGGCAAACGCCTCCCATGCCGGTCCGATGGCAGCCGTCGTTTTCCCTGCGGTCACGGCAACGACGTAGTCGATGAGTGGCATCGACTTGAGCGCCTTCTGCTCGTCGGTCCACAGTCCGTAGTGACTGCCCATGTCCTGCTGCTCCTGGGCGAAGTCCATGATCTCGACACGTGCCAGCGGCTCGTGCGTCACGACAAACGCGGTCACAACCGCTGCCAGGACAAGGCCCACCGGCAGCACGCGGCGCAGGATCTCCCAGGTGTTTCCTCTCTGTGTTGTGCTCATGCAGGCTCTTCCTCCACGGCAACGCATATGCTACCATCATGGAGAAATACGCTGCAACTGCAAGGAGCACGACGCTATCTGAGTGTCTGCTCCGGACCGGGGTACCGCATATACGTGCTCCACAGGTCAAACAGCTGCGCGGTCGCACGGGCATCGCCCAGGCAGTAGCGGGCGATCTTCATGTATTCACCCGCCGCGTACAGGCCGGAGATGTCACTCCCGTGCACCTCGCGCTTTGGCTGTTCCACGCCCAGGGTACTGCACCAGGCATCGAGCGAGAATCGGCGCCGGAAGGCCCCGAACCAGGTGAACTGGTCCATGAGGTCCACATGCTGGTTGCTGTAGCGATTCGGCATCAGGTCGGCCGTCGGCCGGACACGGTTGGCAGCCGAGCGCACC
>JAPLGI010000044.1 GCA_026390245.1 Caldisericota bacterium | reverse complement strand
GGGTGCAACGTCCATCATCATTGAAATGCCGTTGATCGTGTAGTTCTTCTTGTCGATGATCAGCTTGATGACGACCGTCTGCACGTCAGAAGGCGTCGTCACTGACGCTTCGTTCGACCAGGGGGAGTCGCCTCCGGCGTTCCGTGCCTTGACGCGGTAGCGATACGAAGTAGACGGCACCGCGTTCATGTCCCCCCACTCCGTCGTCCCGGCTGAGAGCTCAGATCCAAGTGCGGCAAAGGCTCCTGTGCCCACGGCCCGTTCAACGAGGTACGCGCTCTCGTTGGTTGCATTGTCGGTCCACGTCAGCTTGACGATGGTCGGAGCCCCAGCGGATGCGACGAGGTTCGTCGGCACAGCAGGTACAGGGACTGGAGCTGCCGGCGTGGTGACGGCGGCCTCATTGGACCACGACTCACCTGCCGAGTTAACTACCTTGATGATGTATGTGTAGTACGACGACGGGGTGACGGTCGTGTCCTGATAGCTCGTCGTGTTTGGAGGAAGGTCAGGAAGAACCTGACCAAACACAATGTGCGTGCCATCGCGCCTGTAGACCCTGTATGTTGTCTCGTTCGTAGCGTTGTCTGTCCAGGTCAGGGCCACAGCGGTCGGCGACTGAGCCACGGCAGTGAGACTAGTCGGCGCGGCAGGAACAGGAACCGGCGCAGCCAGCGTCGTGACTGACAACGATGCCGGCGACAGGTCGGACACATCAGAATCTCTCATTGCCTGAAGTCTGTAGACATACGCCGTTCCTGGCAGGCAAGTTGTGTCTGCCCACGACGTGACGCTTGAAGAGGTTCCCTTGATGTCGACAAACGGGCCGGCCGAGGCACTTCTCAGGACGTGCACCTTCGTAGCATTGGCATCAAGCGAACCCCACGTGAGGTTCACTGTAGTCGGCCCCGCCACGACCGACAGTGGCGCAGGGGGCGTCTTCAGCACCCACACCTCCAGCTGAGGCGTACCAGGGCTGTATCCACCCTCTCCCGATGCGGCAATGTCGATCGTCCACTTGCCATACTGGGCATCGGCAATGGCGTAGGAGCGCTGCGTATTTGGGAGCAGGACCGGCTGAACAGGTCCCACAAGCAGTGCGGGCCTCGGCAGTATCCGGAACTGGCTGCAGTTGCCAGAATGTTTCCAGGAGATGCTGATGGTACGTCCAGAACTGTACGCAATCTGCGACGCAGGCGCCTCCGGAGGCGTCGTGATCGATCCAGCCGACGACTGGTTCGAAATGTCCTTGTCTGCACTCTCGGTCCCTGCCTTCACCGCGCGTACGTAGTAGTAATACTTCTTGTTGGGATCGACATCGTTGTCCGCCCATGAACTGTCTGTGTGAGGGCCCTCGTGGACGACAGGAGCCCTCATGAGCGCAACGCTGGTCCTCAGGATCTGGTAGTGCGTGGCGACGGGATCGAGTCCTGTCCATTGGACTTTGATGCCCATGGTGGTGCCTGCACGTTGCACGGTCGCGCCGGTCGGCGCAGTCAGTATCCAAGCGGAGACGAAGGGTGACCAGTTACTTTCCGTCGTGACGATTGTGTGCACAGGTGGAAAACCTGCGATGACGGTCGTCGTCTGCACCGCCCTGACCCGATACTTGTGTTCGCCAGTCATCAAGCCATCAACTGTGAGCGTCTTCGTCGGATAGGCGACCGTCCCAGCAATGCCCATGGTTGGCAAGTCAAGCCATTGCACCTCGAATGTGAGGGTTGTGAGCGGCGAGGGAGAATACGTGTATTCCCAGTCCACCGTGACACTGGTCCCGAAGGAATGTGCCTCGACCTTGGTAGGAACCGCCACCGTTGCAGCCCCAACTTGGGCTGTAGGTATGGAGAACGGAACACACATGGCCAGGATGAGTAATACAACGAGCAGTTTTCGAGTCATGGTTCCTCCCTGATATTCTCGTGGCGGATTGGGACACAATATCGTTGCGCGACACCGAGTGACATATCACTCTCATGATAAGATGCACTTGCCCGAGTCAAGACTCCAGACTCATACGACACCATACTCGAACTGTCTCCGAGCCTTGTCTGCCCCCAATCTGCTTCATCTCATGTGGCGTGTCCAGCATTCAGCGTCTCAATCGTCAGATGGTTCCAGCAGCGCCCGATCTGCCAAACGCACAGGCCCCTCCTTGCGAAGGGGCCTGCATCAGGAGATGGACTACTCTGATGGTTCTCAGGGAGCAGGGTAGGTAATGGTCACCTCTCGTTTCACGGAGTCCCATCCAACACTTGCGCCGAGCTGCTCGGCGATGAAC
>JAPLGI010000138.1 GCA_026390245.1 Caldisericota bacterium | reverse complement strand
TTCTCCTTCTCGAGGGTGAGCTTCTTCATTTTCTCCTCGAGCTTCTGTACCTTGTCCTCGGACATTTCCTCCTTGCCGAGCTTGGCTCCAGCTTCGTGCACCTTCGCCGACAAGTCATCCAGCTTCTCACCGATCCTGACTTCGTCAGCCTTGAATGTTTCCAGCTGCGAACGCAGCGCAGCCAACTGCTGCTCCGTCTCGTCGATCTTCTGACTCAGCAACGAAGAAAGGTTCGACTCCTCGAGAAGACGTTCCTTCTTCCTGTAGTCCAGCTGGAGTTCCTGAAGTTCCCAAAGCTTGTCTATTAACATGTATGCACCTCATCGACGATTGTCGCATCATGGTGGGCCCACCTGGATTCGAACCAAGAACCAAGTGGTTATGAGCCACCTGCTCTACCGTTGAGCTATGGGCCCCTGCGCTGTGCGCACCTCAGAAAAGGGCCTGCGCCTTCGCTATTATAGGCGCGGACGTCCGTGCGTCAACCATTCGACGTGCACAGATACGCCACAGCTTCCTCCTTCGACCCGATGATGCCGTCCAGCTGCAGGCGTCGCACGCGGTTGAGAAGCAGTCCGACCCGTTGTCCCTCGGGAATGCCGAGCCCCATCACATCCTCACCAGACAAGAGCGGTGGCTCCTGCATACGTGAGAGGGCCGTCATGAAGAGGTCTCTGGGTCCAGTGGTCTTCAGCTGGGAGAGGCGAGCCTGCAGAATCGAGATAATCGGCAGGGGCGTGTCATCGAGTTGGTGAGCTACAGCACTCACGTTGCATGATCCTCGCTCCAAAAGGCGGCGAAGGGCCCGTTCCTTTCGCTGCCAGGACCGGCACGCCATGGCCAGGCGGTCGCTCAACCCGAAGTCCTTCAGGATGTCGTTCAATTCCTCCGAGGAGACCCCGCCGAGCCAGATGAGAAGCGGCGCAACCCACGGAGGAGCGTCCGGGACGTTCACGGTCGTGTGGGGAGCCTTCTCCAGCGCGGCCAGGAGTTGAAGTTTTCCAGCCCGCGGAGCGACCAATGGAAGTCCGATGAGGTCGCATCCGAGGCTGCTCAGTGATTTGACGCACGCGACGCACCTGACTCCGGAGAGCATCTCCTTGAACTCTTCCTGTGCACGTCTGTTGAGACGGACATTGAGAAGTCCGAGTTCAAGCGCCTCTGTTTCCTTAACGCGCGTGTCATCTTCGACATTGAACCCAAGGCGCGTCTCGGCCGCCACGGCACGCAGTATCCGCGCCGGGTCCTCGATGAAGCTGTCGGGATAGGTCATCCGGATGACGCGGGCTTCGAGGTCCCTCAGTCCGCCAGTGGCATCGACCACCGTTCCGAAATCACTTTCTGACAGAGACATCGCAAGCGCATTCACTGTGAAGTCCCTCCTCAGAAGGTCTTTCATCAGCGAGGCAGGAGCGACTGTGGGCAGCGAGCCCGGGAAGTCGTAGTACTCGAGGCGGGCGGCGGCAAAGTCGTACTCCCTCTGCCGTATGCGAATCTTGTGCGTCATGAAGCGTCCGTAGGAAATCACGCTGGTATCGAAGGACCTGGCAACTGCCGCCGCGACCCCTGAGACGTCTTTCTCCGTGACGATGTCCCAATCGTTGGGATGCCTGCCGAGGAGGACGTCACGTACCGATCCGCCCACCAAATAGGCACGGTTTTCCTCTGCATCCCCGATCTGACCGATTCTGGCCAACGTTGCCGCAGTATCGCTTCCACCCCACCGATCCAGGTCGGAACGAGCGATGACTCGACCTGCTGTTGCCTTGACGACGCTCTGCGGATGTGCTGTGCTGTTGAGGTAGCGCAGGACATCGGATCTCGACACCACACCGAGGAGGTGATCCTGTTGCATGACCAGAAGCAGACCCGTGTTGTAGGCACCAAACGCCTGTATGAGCTCTTCCACGGTGGCCGTGACAGAAACGGCCGGGATCCGCGTATTCAGGAAGTAGTGGACAGGCTTCTGCTGGAGTCGCGTAAGGGAAGTCTTCTCAAGGGTTTTCTTGGCTACGACGCCGACAATGCGGCCGCCCTGTTCCACTGGCAGGACTGAGAACCCAAGATTCACCATGGTTTGCAGCGCCTGTTCGGCAACCAGGTCCTGCGGTATTGACGCCGGATGTGGCGTCATGATGTCATCCACGACCTGATGGCGCTGGGTGTGCCGTGTGACTATGGAGGAAACGATCTTCTCCAGTGCAGCCTCGGCGGACGTTCCATCCCGGAGGATGGATGCGGCAGCATGGACCCGGCCAGCTCCTCCCAGAGGTGCAAGCAATTCTGCGACATTGAGCAACCGGTCACTGCGTCCGAGAACGTAGAGTGCCTGAGGCGTCTGGTAGATGAGAAATAGCGCTTCTGCCTTGATGATCTGGGCCAGCCGGTGGACGATGACGGAGAGGTTGCCCACATTGCGCTCTGCATGAACGATGGAGAATGCAATCTGTGCTCCGGCAACTGTCCTGACCTGAGCATTGTTGAGTCCGTTCTCGAGAGCTGTCTGCTGTTCCGGGGTCAGGTAGGTGGTGACATAGCGGGCGACCATGGAGAGGCTTGCCCCGGCCTTGAGCAGATAGGCAGCCTGTTCAACGTCGAAAGCGGTTGTCTCGGGAAACAGCAGCGACCCCGTATCCTCATAGATGCCGAGGGCAAGCAGTGTGGCCTCGTCAGGATTCACGGGAACCAGCTGTTCACGCAGCGCGGCGGTCACAAGCGACGCGGTCGCTCCGCACTTTCGGATATGTCCCTCGTCAATGTGCGCCAGGCTCGCTGAGTTCGGCTCATGGTGGTCGTACGCAACCAGCCTCAATCCTGGGAGAGAGAGGATCCCCTTGTACTCACCGAGGCGGGATGCGACGATCGTATCAGCAATGATGACTGTCCCGATGTCTTCCTTCGCCAACGCTGGTGCAGGCACGCGCACAAAACGAAAACGTCCCTCGTAGAGCCGGAGGAATTCTTCCACGTTTGGCTCGAGGGACCCGGGCAATACTGGAACGGCCCCGGGATAGAGCCGGGCCAGTCCAGCCATTGACGCTACACAGTCAAAGTCCGCACCTGCGTGGCCAAGGATAACCGTTTTCACGAAGGCTCGTACGTCACCACACCGTCCGCACGACTGATCTTTGCCACGACGGTCTGCCACCGGGGGGCGGGTGCTTCCCCGACGACAATCGCCCCCAGGATTTCCTGCTCGCACGCCACTGCGTCGGTCTCAGTGCGTGCATAGACGGTCGCAATCTGGTGTCCCGCACTGACTGCATCGCCAGTCTTGACGTCCAGGACCAGGCCGACGGCCAGGTCGATGGCGTCCTGTTTCGTTCGACGACCTGCACCCAGACGCATCGCAGCCAACCCAATACCTTTCGCATCGATGTTCGTGATGAATCCGCTGCCTGGAGCGGTGACCGGCCACCTGACCGCGGCCTGTGGCAGAACCTCGGGGTGATCGATGAATGCGGGGTCGCCTCCCTGTGCCCTGACGATGTCCGCAAACCGCCGCAGCGCATTGCCGCTGGCAATGGCCGTCATGGCCATTGTTCTGGCGGCCTCGCGGCTCGTGACGATCCTGCTTTGCATAAGGATCTCGTCGCAGAGCGTCAGAATGACGTCGACGAGCTTGGCTGGTCCGTGCCCCTTGAGAACCTGGACGGCCTCGACGATCTCGAGCGCGTTGCCTACAGCATTGCCCAGTGGCTCATTCATGTCCGTCACATAGGCCACGGTCGTCTTGCCGTTGTCCTCCCCTATGTCCACCATCGTTTGCGCCAGTTCAATCGCTTCCGACTTGCCGGTCATGAAGGCGCCGGATCCCCACTTCACATCCAGAACGATCACGTCGGCTCCGGATGCGAGCTTCTTGCCCATGATGCTGGAAGCGATAAGGGGAACGGAGTCGATTGTCGCCGTCACATCGCGAAGGGCGTACAGCTTCTTGTCGGCTACTGCCACATCGCCAGTCTGAGCCATGATGGCTGCACCGAACCGATTGACCACTTCAGCAAATGCCGATGGAGTCAGGTTCACGTCAAAACCCGGAATCGATTCAAGCTTGTCGATTGTCCCGCCGGAGTGGCCCAGACCCCTTCCCGACATCTTGGGCATGACGGCGCCACAGCTTGCTGCAATGGCAATGAGAGGGATCGATACAGTGTCGGCCACACCGCCCGAGGAGTGCTTGTCGCACTTTATCCCTTTCAGGGCCGAGAGGTCGATCACGTCTCCGCTCGTGCTGATACAATGCGTGAGCCAGGAAGTCTCATGAGCGTTCATTCCCCTGAAGCAGGTGGCCATAAGCATGGCCGACGTCTGGTAATCGGGAATGGAGCCGCTCACAAGTCCATCAATCCACCAGGAGATTTCCTCTTCGGAGAGCACGCCGCCGGACTTCTTCCGCTCGATAAGCTCAGAGAAGCTGCTGCTCACCAGTCGCTCTCCTCGATGACCCCGGTCAGCAGCTCCGCCAGGTGTTCGTCCGCACGTCTTGCCGTGGCGAGTACCTGGTCATGGCTCAGCTCAGTGACGGTGTCGGTGGCAAGGTCCGTAATTACCGAGACAGCGCCAACGCGGATGCCTGCCTGATTGGCGACAATCACCTCGGGAATCGTGGACATGCCGACCGCATCGGCGCCGAGAGTCCGCAGCATGCGAATCTCTGCCCGTGTCTCGAACTGGGGCCCCGACAGTGCCGCATAGACGCCGGACGCAATTGGCAGAGAGCGGCGCTCGCCAATCGATTTGAGCGCTTGTGTGACCACAGGGTCATATGCGGTATACATGTTGACGAATTTGGAACCAAAGACCTCATCTGAAAGCCCTCGAAGTGGGCTGTCTGCAGTCAGCAGGTTGAGATGATCTTCAATGACCATAAGGTCCCCGAGCTGCAGTCGATCCGCAATGCCACCTGCAGCATTTGTGAACAGCGCCGCACGCACACCCAGCGCCTGGGCAACCCGGACAGGAATGGTCACGGTGGCGGCGTCGTAGCCCTCGTAGTAGTGAAACCGACCCGCGAAGCACAACACCCTGTGCCCGCCGATGCTTCCTGCAACAACTGCGCCGGTGTGTCCCTTGACCGTCGACACGGGGAACCCGGGAATCTCAGCGTAGGGAACGGTGGTCCGCCCGTCCATGCGGTCCACGAAACTGGCCAGGCCAGACCCGAGGACGACAGTGACCTCGAAGGACTCCCCAATACGTTCCCTCAGGCCATTGACGGCGACGCTCACCTGCTGTGTCAGCTGAGCTGTGTCCATTACTCGACCGACCCCACGGCGTCGTAGAAGGCCTGCCCTCCATAATAGGACTGGATCTCAAGATCGGGAAACTGCTTGGTCAAGCCCGAAACAAGCGAATCAAATGACGTCTCACTGAACTCGGCGCCTCGGTAGACGGATACAAGAGACTTGTCCTCCCAGGCCATGGGGGATTCGCGAAGGTGACCCAGCGCTTGCTCGACCGACTGCCCAAGAGCCACAAGCTTGTCGTCTACGAGCAGCATGTAGTCACCCTCCTGGACAAGCAGTCCAGCAACGGTGGCATTCTTGGTGGCACGCGTGACCGCAAAGAAGTTCGTCGCATCGATCGCCTGGTTCGCGACTGCGATGCAGTCGTCATCAAGACCGCAGGACGCGAGTTGAACCAGAGCAGCGATTGCCTGTACCGGATGGCGGGCGTTCAACACCTGTACGTTCTTGTCGACGAGGCCGGCAGCCTGTTGTGCCGCCATGATGATATTCTTGTTGTTTGGAAAGATCATAAACGACTTGGCATTGCACGTCCTGATGGGATCAAGGAAGGCCTCGGTCGGAGGATTCATGGTGTCGCCGCCGCCTACGATGATCTGGGCTCCGAGCTTGCGGAAGATCTCCTCAAATCCTGATCCGGGAGAGACCACGACGTACGCGCGATCGATGTTGTCGCCTGCACAGCCATCGGTCGAAGCGGGAGGCGCGGCGGCGGCGCTCACAACAGTCGGAATCCCTCCTGCATACTCGTTTGCCTGGTATTGCATATCTTCGATGCGCCCCTCCCGTATCGGGGCGAACTTCATGAGGTACTGGATCGTGTCATAGGGCTCGTTTGTGTGGACATGGATCTTGGTAAGGCCGCCCGCCGAGGCCATGACGAGGCTGTCGCCACGTTCGGTGAGTTTCGAGCGGACTTCGTCTTCCGGCAGCGTGTCAGAAGCCACCAGGATCACCGTGTCATAGCGGTACGTCAGATCCTGCGGGCCGACACGTTCCTCGGACTCATCCTCAAGCGTGAGGTGTCCTGCGGGGACCGACTCACCGCGAAGGCTCCTCAGCATGCCTTCCAGAAGTGTCACCAGGCCCTCTGCCCCAGCATCCACAACATGTGCTTCTGCCAGTGCCGGAAGCTGTGCCGTCGTTTCCTTCACCGCTTGCCTACCCGTCCTGATGACCTCGGCCAAGTACTCCGTGTAATCCTCCTGGTGCAGCCCTGATGCGCTTTCGGCCATGCGTCGGACGACGGTCAGGATCGTTCCTTCCACCGGCGTGACCACGGCCTTGTATGCCACCTCGGTCGCCTTTATAAGCATTTGACTGAAATCTGTCGTTGTCAGCACCGACTTGCTGTCTGCCGCCGTCGCCATGCCGCGGATGATCTGGGAAAGGATCACACCTGAGTTGCCGCGCGCGCCGATGAGGGATCCAGCGGACAAGGTCGATACGAACTCCTTCATGGACTTGGGGTGGCTTTTCTGAACTTCCTCCAGGGCAGTGCGGAGAGTAAGGGACATATTCGTCCCCGTATCTCCGTCCGGCACGGGGAAGACGTTGAGGCTGTTGATGAAGGCTTTGCGCGATTCGAGGCTGGCGAGAGCAGCCGTAAACAACGCCTCAAGCTCGCTGTAACCGATTTCTTTCAAGATATCCTCCGTGAGATCAGCTATTCGTTTTCGTGTTCGACGCGGATGGACCATACCACGACGTTCAGCTCGACTCTGTCCTCCGATATGCCTGTCATGCTGCAGAAGACGTAGCGAACCTGAGAAGTGATGGTACGGGCGACTTCGGAAACGCGAAGACCATACTGGAGCCGAACGTGAATAGTTGCTTCGATGGTGCCGTCCTTTCGGATCTGGGCATCGACGCCCTTCGGTGTGGACGGGATCGAAAGAGCACGGGTGAAGCGTTCGGCAAATGTGACGGGGGCCAACCCTGTCACGCCATACACATTCAGCGTAGCCAGTCGGAGGACTTCCTCCATGGCGTTCCTGCTGAGAACGACCTTACCTTTCATGTGAGTCATATCCACTCTCCAGGCAAAATGTGGTATTCAATTGTACCACCAAACTTGAATTCGTTGCTCTTTGACATAGAATTAACGTACTTTCCCATGGAGGTTCATCGAAATGAGCAGAGTATGTACTATTTGCGGCAAGGGTCCAATGGTAGGCAACACAGTCAGCCATTCTGTCCAGCGCGCTTCTCGTCGTTTCCTGCCAAATCTTCACAGTGTCCAGGTAGAGATGAACGGCAGAGTTCAGCGGATTCGCGTCTGCGGCAAGTGCCTCAAGAAGCTGAAGGCCACAGCCTGATTCGACGGTCTGGCAGATGAGCGAAGAGCTCCGGAGCCTGTTGTGGACAGGCTCCAGTTTGCGCGTACTCGACCAGCTCGGACTTCCTCTTGAGACGGAGTGGATCGAGTGTACTTCTTTCAGAGACGTCTACAGCGTCATCAAGAACATGAATACCCGCGGGGCCCCGGCAATCGGTGTCGCTGCCGCGTATGGCATGGCCTTGGCTGCCCGGGAAGCGTTGTCCGTGGCTGAACCGGAACAATTCGTGCGGCATGCTGCAACTAACCTGAAGAGTGCCCGGCCTACCGCCGTAAATCTGTCGTGGGCGGTCGATCGGTGCCTTGCGGACGGAGCTCCCAGTCTTGGCATTGACCCGCGATCGACTGCCGACGAGCTTGCTGCGTTTGCGGACATGCTGGCGCGGGAAGATGAAGACCAGAATCTCGCTTTGTCCAGATACGGTGCCGCACTATTCATAGATGGAGATGCTGTCCTGACCATCTGCAATACCGGGGCTCTTGCGACTTATCGATATGGTACGGCGTTCGGCTCCATCAACGAGGCATTCAAGCAGGGGAGGAAGATCCAGGTCATTGCCCTCGAGACGCGGCCATATCTTCAGGGAGCACGATTGACAGCTCTGGAACTCGTGACGGCAGGTATCCCGTTCCACCTTATTACTGACGGAATGGCTGGCTTCATGATGTCGCATGGG
>JAPLGI010000150.1 GCA_026390245.1 Caldisericota bacterium | reverse complement strand
AAGTACACTGTATTCAAGATTAGAATCGCGATCGAGATCGGTGCAAGGTACTTGATGAACTGGACAAGGGTAATGCCGAGGCCCGTCCCAAGGATGATGTTGGGGGGATCGCCCATGAGCGTCGCGCTGCCTCCGATATTTGCCGCAGTGATCTGTGAGAGGACAAACGGGACTGGACTCATCTTCAGCTTCTTGGCAATTTGTATCGACAAGGCGCTCATGAAGAGAAGGACGGTAATGCTGTCCATGAAGGCCGCGAGCAATCCAGTAAGAAGGGCAAACGCAATCAGGACGTTGATGGGCACGCCTTTCGTAAGCTTGAGAACTCTGACGCTCAGGAAGTCAAAAAAACCACTGTCGGTCAGCATCCGCACCAGAATGAACATGCCAAAGATAAGCCCGATGGCATCCCAGTTGATGGACGCGACGATTTCCCGTGGCTCAAGAACACCGAGCATGACCAGCAGGAACGCTCCCACCAGGGAGACACTCGAGCGTGGCAGGATGTTGAAAATGATGAAGGCGTACACCAGGACGAAAATGACTAGAGAAATGATCTGGGGATTCATGCGTATTAGCTATCTCCCTGGAGTTAGTCGCAAACGAGCAGGAACGGCTTGGGAAGAAACGCAACGATAAGCCTGATATGGGGATCGAGCGCCAGGGGACGGAACAGGAATCTCAACTTGTAGCTCTTTCGAGGTGAGCCTCTGCTGCCGATAATGATGTCAGCATTTGAAGCCTGAGAAATGACCGAGGAGACTTCCTTGCCATGTTCGGCATAACTGAAGTTCACGCTTACCTCAGAATCTGCCAGAATTTTCTCAACGCTTGTTTTGACGCTCTCTCTGCTGTCACTCAGCACAAGAACATCAACGGGGCTCTTCCATCGAGCTGCAACTTCGCCTGTCACGCGCGTCGCAAGTTCAGAGTATTTGCTCCCGGACGTGGGATGCAGAATCCTTGGTCTTGGATTGGGCTTCAAATCCTCTCCCAGAAGCAAGACGGGAATACGGGAGTGCATGATCATGGAGAACGTTGTCTTGCCCAACTTGATCTTGTTGGCAGTTATGCCTGCGTGAGTCTCTATGACGATCAGGTCGATATCGTTGCTTCGGACGAAACTGCAAATCTCGTCAACGGGATTCCCAACCTCGGTCCTTGTTGCGAATTGAATCGACTTTTCTTCTAGAAGACCCTGAAGCATTACCAGGGTCTGATCGCTCAATTCATTCATTTCCTTGAAAACGACCTTCGTATAGTACCCTGCAAACGAGCCAAGATTGATGATGCTGAAAAGATAGAAGAAAGCGTCGGGGAAAAGCGTTGTCGTGTACTCAACCACGTCCTTCATGGCTTCGGAGTTGTCAACCACTATGAGGATCTTCTTGAACATTCTCCCCTCCCTTGCCTGACCGGTGTCTGGACTCAGCATTTCTCAAAGGTGCCTGCGAATTGTAAGCGTGTCCAACCGATTTGCAAGCTCACAAAGTATGATCACCACCGCCACAGTGACAGCACCTGCCGCCAGGAGGACAAGCAGAGACGTGGCCAAAAGCCACAGTGACGGTCCACCGCGAGCCTGTTCTGTCCCGGTCTGGTCTCCTGAGCCGGGAGATACGGGCAGGGTCGCGGAGATTGTTTCAGACATAGGCCCTTCGGTGTCGGCAGAGGTCAACGCTGTGGCAGCATACAGGTACGTCGTGCCAGGCTCGACATCCTTGTCGACATACGTGCCTGCCCCGGACTTCACCGTAGCGACACGGTGATAGGCGGGACCCACGGATGGCTCGGAGCGCCAGAGGACGAACGATGCTGCTGTCCCGCCTCCTGCTCCGGCTTCCATGCTCATCTGTACCTTTCCCGTACTCACGCTGTCGAGCCGCAGGATCGGTGGCGCCGGCGCCGGTCGGACCTCCACGTTGAACGTCGCACTGCCCTGGTTTCCTGAGCCGTCGGCGGCCTTGACAGTCACGACGTGGCTGCCGTCCGCAAGAGGGTCGACGACCGTAAGCGTCCCCTGCAGAATGGATGCGGACCAGTCGGCCTGGACTGGCTTTCCGTCAATCGTTGCCGCGAACGTGGAGGGCACGATGCCTGAGCCGGTATCACGACAGGCCAGCGTCAACTGCGGCAGCGATGTGGTCACGACGGGCGGCGTTCCGGAAGGGAGCAGGAGCTCGAAGGAGGGTGATTCCGTATCGGAGCCGATGCAGTAGCCACCGAGCTGAGTGATCTGGGCGGTCAACTCGCGTGCCGCCTGGTCATGTGTGGAAGGCACTGGTGTCCAGGTACGAGTCGGTACATCGTACCGGTAGACGCCGAAGGCCTGGGGGTCCCGCGTCTCGGCAGCCGCGGCCGTGTAGTTGAGCGTCAGTGACGCCGGCTTCGACAGCGTACCGTTTTCCGGTTGAAGGGTGTAGACGCCCCCGACCGCAAACGCACCTGCCGCAGAAGGTGCACCAATAAGCGTAACCTGCTTCGTCGATGTCACGGCGACCGGCATCGCCAGAACGCCGGGCACAGCGCCGATCTTCGACAGCACGATGCCTGTCCCCTTCCCGATGACTGTCTTCGCCCCACCCGTCAGAGCGCTGCCCAGACCCGCCCCCGTCGAGAGGATGGTATCCTTGGCAGCGGACAGAAGACCTGTCGCAACGTCCCATACCTTCGAAAGGAGGTCGCCGACCACTTTGAGCAGTTCGACGATGACGCTCGGCAGCGTATCCACCTGAGCGCTGAACAGGCTTGCCGGATACGACTCCAGCTTGACCATGCGGCCGATCCGCAGCTCCTTGTCGAGTGGAACGAACACCCCTCGCTCGACTGGATACGACTGGTAGCGTCCCCAGGTGGGCTTGATGGCCAGGTCGACCTCCGTACCGAGAATATTGACCCCCAGCCCGACCTCGATGCTGGTCGGGTTCTTGTCCTGGGTAACAACGTGCTCATAGGGGATGGCAACCGACGAGGTGGTATTCACGATGCCTTGAAGGATCTGTCCACAGAACTCCTTGCTGAGTAGGATGCGCTCGTCACTCGATGCGGCGACCGTCGGGGCAAGAACCATCACCTGCCGAATGGCAGCGTTGACGGCAGTCCCAAGCACGGAGCGATCCACCGTCAGCCTCGTCTCCTGTGACTCGCCCCGGTCGTCGGGCGGCACCGACATGGTGACGACGAACCGCTCGAATGACGTATTCAGTGGATCCACCACGACTTCGGCCGAAACGGCATCTGCGCTAGACCATCCCAGCACCGAGTACCCGAGCGCTTCCAGCACCGAGAAGGAGACGCTCACCTGGACACCTGCCTTGCCGCTCAGTTCCCCGGCTCCCGGATATCCCGTGATGGACAGGAGGAACTTCTCGCCGACCCCGGCTTTGGCAATGTTCACACCACTGAGACTCTTCACGGTCGACGCACCGCTGGATCCCTTCTTGTCGCTCTTGGCGAGCTCAAGAGCCACTCCGGCCACCTCCCCGGACATGCCGACCGACATCCCCCCGGTGATGTGTTCCATGACCACGTCGCTGGACAGCGCGGCGGCGATGGCGCTCTGCGCGACGCCCATGACGGTCGTGACACCGGCGCTGGTAACCTGGCTTACGCCACACAGCAGGGCAAGCGCAGCCATCAGCTTGTCGGTCGTGGAGCATTCGGACGGCTGGTTGAAGAGCGTTGCAAAGTCGATGAATGTGCCCACAGTCGCTTTGGCCGATGCGTCGGCCGCCTTGGCCTGCACGGTTCCAAACCTTACCTTTCCCAGATCCCCCTGGACGCCAATTGCCGCCTCGGACGACAGGCTGTCCGTCACCGACATCGAGCCGTCACCTTCGCGGGCTGGATCGGCGGCGGTCCTGGTGACGACCATGCCTCCGGCTTGCTGGGCGGCCCCGAAGACTCCTCCGCCGATGCCGAGACCAACCTTGCCCGCGATGCCGCTTCCCATCATCCAGTTCGTCGACCACGAGAGCGGCAGGACATCGGTCGCGAAGTCGGGTCTGCTTGACAAGACGCTGCGAAGCCCACCCACGCGCACACGGTCGATGGTGAGTGTCTTGTCGAAATGCTGTGCTTTGGCAGTGTGCGGCACGGTGAAGCTGAAGGCGATCTCCCCGTGTTCATCGGAGATAGCTGTCAGCGTCGTATTGGAGAACGGGCCGTGATATCTCAATTCCGCACCGGTGACTCGTGCTCCCTTGGCATCCAGGACCGTGTAGTAGCGGTACATGGTTCCACCCTGCATGATTGAGGAGGGTGTGGCGGAGTCGGCAGGGTAGAGAGGTTGAAGCGTCAGTGTCGCCAGAGCGGTCCCCTCGACCTCGGTACCAGTGAGACCCGCATCCGTGGGCGCTATGTCGATGTCGGTGGCCTCGCACGGAATCTCCTCTGAGGTTCTGGCGGATGGTGCTGCCGTGACCACCGGGTGCTCGATGCGCACCAGCTTGCTGTTGCCGATGTCGACTTGCGTGAGGTACACGCCCAGCTTCCCTGCCGTGCCGTCAGGCCCCATGCGAATGGCGAACGTGTCCCAGACTGTTGTCTTCTCACGGTGGCTCGTGGCTACCCAGACCAGGCCCCCGTCATCCATTGCTGCGAGGGCCCCGGGGTGACCTGCCACAGTGAAGATTTCCCGGTCCACGGTCGACAGCCAGGCGACGTCGCCCCCAGCGGTCAGCTTCATCGCGAGACCGTCATATCCGTAATCATTGTGCTCGCTGAATTCGGTCGTCGCACCGACGAAGACGAGATTGCCGTCCAGTCCCATATCGATGCCCCAGAGGTCAACTTCAGCGCTTCCCCTTCTCAGGCCTCCAACCCAGGTGGTCCTCTCCACGGACCCAGACATGTCCAGCTTGATGACGTTCGTTCCAAAGCAGCCCTGAGAATAGCGCCACTGGCAGAGGACAGGACC
>JAPLGI010000171.1 GCA_026390245.1 Caldisericota bacterium | reverse complement strand
CGGCCCAGGGAAACTCATTGCCTGGATCATCATCTTCGGCGTCGTCGAGTCCACGACGAGCCAGATTCTCGCACCAAGACTCATATCGGAAAGAACTGGGCTCAATCCGGGTTTCCTCATCCTGCTCCTCCTTGCAGGCGGGACGATTGCCGGCTTTTTTGGATTGTTGCTCGCCGTTCCCCTCGCAGTGTTCGTGCGCGAGATTGTGAAGAGCGCCCGATTGCTGAGGCCAGCTTCTGAGGACGCTGCAGACAAGGCGGTTGACTGAAGACGCAACTTCACTATAATTTATCGGTTGTTTATCAACCCCTTTGGCAATGGTTTGACGAAAGGAGGGGTGAATGATGGGAAACTATCGTGATCGGAACAAGGACAGGTCTGAACCTCAAGGCGAAGACGCTCAACTGGAGAATATGCTGAGGAGATACAAGCAGGACTGTATCCGTGATGGCCTCTTCGGCGAACTCAAGAAGCGCCGCTTCTTCATGGCGCCAAGCGAGAAGCGCAAGCAGAAGTCCATTGCTGCGCGCAGGCGCAAGTAGTTCGCTTCACCTGAAGATGAGAACACGGGGCGCGTGAGCGCCCCTTTTTTGACGCCTCTAGAGCCCCTGGCACAGGAATCCACCGTCGACGGGGATGGATGTCCCGTTTATGTAGCCGGAGACAGGAGACAGCAGGAACATGATGAGGTCCGCTACGTCTTCAGGATTCCCTGGTCTGCCAAGGGGGACTGCATCGAGAAATCGGCGACGGTCCGCCTCGAACTCCTCTCCGAAGAAGTCCTCAGTCATGGGAGTCCTGATGAGTCCGGGGATGATACAGTTCGAGCGTATCCCCCGAGAGCCGGCTTCAACTGCCACGGACTCGGAGACGCTTTCCAGTGCACGTTTCGAACTGTCGTAGCTTGCCGAGGGCGTGTGACGGGGATGTCTGTGGGCGTCGATAGAGGACACGAACACGAAGCTTGCAGAGGATGACGCCCTGGAAAGCGCTGCCTGTGCAAACTCGAAAGCAGAGAAGACATTGACGTCGAATGTCTCGCGGAATTCAGAGGATCGGGCTTCGCTGATAGCTTCGGGCCGGAGTTCCGCCGGCAAGAACACGAAGCCATCGAGTTCCAGAGACCCGAGGAGTGCAGTTGTACAACGATTGCGGTCTGATTCTCTGCGGAGATCTCCGGGGACGATGTCGATCAGGTTCTCAGGAGAGAGAGTCTGAGCAAGTGCAGTCAAGCGTTCGGGACGCCCCCCGACAAGAAGGACGCGGGCGCGCTCTCGATCGAGCAAGGTCGCGAGTGCAGAACCGATGCCGGAGGTGCTGCCCGCAACGGCAATCGTTCTTCCTGCCAGGGCAAGGTCCATTGGCTACTGGATCGGTATCATGCAGAGGAAGACAAGGTCCTCGGACCCATTGTTGGTGAGACTGTGAATTGCGTTCGGCTCGATGTAGATGGCGTGGTCAGGGCCTGCCTGACGCGTCTCTCCCTCGCAGAAAGCGGTGCAGGTTCCTTTGATGACGAAGATCTCGTGCTCCCAGGAATGCGCGTGACGCGGTGTGCAGCCGCCTGGCTTGACGACGAAATACCGCATGGCAAACGCAGGGACTCCATCTGACCCGTTCAGGAGCCAGCGTATCGTCGTGTCATGGGCTCCAGATTCAGTGACGACCACTTCCTCGACTTCTTCGACAGCCTTGACAATCATGACGGCCTCCAGTTGGACTAGATAAATCCATTATAGTGCAGTTGTCAGCGCAACGACTGTTTTGGGTTGCCGGTGCTTGCATTTTTCAGGCGAGCAAGTATTATTTCTCTGAACCAGTCGGTACATTCCAATGGTCAACCATGAGGTCGATATGTTTAGAAGTCAATCCCTGGATGAGTTTCTGACCGAACTCTCATCGCGCAATCCAACTCCCGGTGGAGGTAGTGCTGCCGGGCTTGCTGCAGCGATGGGGGCGGCTCTGGTCGAGATGGTCGCCAATGTTGTGAGTGCACGTGATGATGGGGAAAAGGACCGACTTGCTGGATTTGTGGGGCAGTGCGAAGTATCGAGGGTGAAGTTCACTGACATGATGGACGAGGACAGCAGGGCATTCGAGGGCTACATGGCTGCCGTGAAGCTGCCCAAGGCGACCGATGAAGAGAAGCTTGTGCGGCGTGCCGTCATGCAGGATGCACTGAAAGGTTCGACGACCGTGCCGCTTGCGCTCGCGGTTCGGGTCTGCGACTTCGCAGAACTTCTCGTGGCGACGTTTTGTGATGCCCCGAAGGACATCGCATCGGACCTGTACGTCGGCGCGGCAATGCTCGAGGCTGCTTTCGCCGGAGCGATTGCCAACGTCTACGTCAATCTCGCATACCTGCGCGATCCTGTTTTCAAGACCGAGACGCGTGTGACAGTTCAGCAGTGTCAGGCGCGCTTTGCTGTGTTGGGCCCGTTCAAGGATTCCATCGGGCGCTTGCTGGCCATTGCCTGATCATGTGGGGAAAAAAGGAAGAGGATTATGAACTTCACTGAACAAGAGCTGTTGGAGAAGACATCTCGTGAGTTGTACGAGATTGCGAAGGTGCTCCATGTCCGGAATTACACACGGCTGAAGAAGCCGGATCTTATCGGGGAGTTGTTGAAACTTGGGGGTAAGGATGCTAACGATCTGGATGGGTCTGCCATGAGTTCCATGAGGCCCTACGAGAACCACGACAAGCCTGAGGTCGTGACTGAGCGCCTCGACATTGAACAGGAGCATGTGCCTGCACGCGTTGTTTCCGGGGCTGTTGTCTCCAGTTCATCCGAACGTCGGGGCGGAGACGCTCCACGATCTGGGGGGGAGGAGTTCATTGCCTCAGGCTTGTGTGAAATACTTGCCGAGGGGTATGGGTTCATGCGCACGAACTACTTTCCCTCTTCGACGGACGTTTACATCTCACCGCCAATGATCCGGCGATTTGGTCTTCGGACGGGAGACTGGCTCGAGGGCACCGTTCATCCGCCGCGTGGGGACAAGGAGAAGTACTCGTCGCTGATGCGTATCCGCAGTATCAACGGTATCGGCATTGAGGGACATGTCCTCAACCGGCCGCAGTTTGAATCGCTCACGCCCATTTTTCCCAACAAGCACCTCAAGCTGGAGATGCCCAACTGCAGCATGGCAGTGCGTCTCCTTGAACTTGTCGCTCCTATCGGCAAGGGCCAGCGTGGCCTGATCGTTTCTCCACCGAAGGCCGGGAAGACGACCATTCTTAAGGCAATTGCGGCGAGCATTGAGTACAATCACCCCGAGGTCACTCTGATGGTTCTCCTGATTGACGAGCGACCCGAAGAAGTCACGGACATGAAGCAGTCGATTCGGAGCGAGGTGATCAGTTCTACGTTTGATCAGCCTCCCGAGAACCACATTCGAGTTGTTGAGTTGGCTCTGGAGCGTGCAAAGCGCCTC
>JAPLGI010000018.1 GCA_026390245.1 Caldisericota bacterium | reverse complement strand
TCCCAGTTCATAAGGGGTTCACCACCAAAGAAGTCGACCTCGACGTTCCGGTGAAATCCGCTCTCGCGAACAAGGAAATCGATTCCTGCCCGGGCGACCTCCTGAGTCATGAGCGTCACTTCGCCATGGTAGTCGCCTCCGTGGGCAAAACAATACGTGCACGCAAAGTTGCATTCGTGGGCGACATTGAGGCACAGAGACTTCAGCGTCAATACCGATCCGTCTTCCGTTGGTCGCACTGCCTGTGTGAAGAGACACGCTGAAGCGATAAGCTGCTCCAGCTCGCTTTCAATGTCGCTGATTGTCTCGGCGTCCAAGCCGACCAGAAGACTCCGGATGGCCGCGTCGCCCAGCGAAGGATTCGCAAGAACCACCTGGAGATACCGGTGCACTCGTTCGTCAAGCGAGAAGATCGATCCTGATGAAACGTCCAGAAGCACAAAAAAACCGCCTCTCTCGAAGAGATGGATCGAGGCGGGTAGAATGCGGGAGAGAGCCACGAGCTACCAGATGAACCTCGCGGGTTTCTTTCGGGTCTCGCAGACCTGGTTACCTACCGTCGAGGACGTCTTGCACGCAGACTTGCAGGGAGTCTGACACTCACGACAGGCCTTCGCAAGCTTATCGTCGACGTCGATTGTCTTCACTGCTACCAGCTTAATGAACTTCACAGTATTGCTCCCTTCTCAAACCAGGATTTTGTTCACATAATATCTACGATAAGCAGCCATAAGTCAAGGGGTCTAGCATGAAAACTGTCTATCTCGTACGCCACGCCGAAACGACCTGGAACCTGGAGGGCAGAGTTCAGGGAAGTCATGATACTCAATTGTCCCCGGATGGACTTGCCCAGACGGAGAAGACGGTGGAATTCCTGTCGACTCTTCCGTTCGATGCCATTTTCACCAGTCCAATGGCACGCGCTCGCGCGATTGCGGAACCCGTGGCCCTGAATCTGGGTATTTCACCAGTTGTTGTACCAGAGCTGCGCGAGATCGAATTCGGAAACTGGGAGGGCCATACCTGGGACGAAATCAGGGCGATGTTCCCGGCAACAGTGGCAGCGTGGGAACTCAAGTCACCGGAAGCCCGACCGGGAGGTGGCGAGTCGGTGGCTGATGTGGGTGACCGCGCCGGAAAAGTGCGCTTGATGTTCGAGTCGACTTCGGGACAACTGCTACTCGTCGTCGCTCACGGAGGATTCAACCGCATCCTCATGTCCGTCCTGCTTGACCTTCCCCTCTCCACCTACAGCAACTTCACACAGCCGAACGCCAGCATCTCGGTCCTTGAGGTTGACAGCAACAAGTGGCAGGCCCGACTCAGCGACTCGATATTCCACCTCACATAGCGCTATTGGCTACCGGAACTACGGGGACTCCCGGCTTGCGTCAAACCCTGTCTGCAGTGCTCGCAAGTTGGCATCCAGAGCCTTCGCCGGCACAGTCCGAGCGAGTGTCTGGCGTATAGTCTCGAGTTCCAGAGGGATCAAGCCCGTTCCCATGGCTGCTCCAAGCAGGATGACATTGGCGGCTTGCGGCAACCCGATCTCCTCAGCCATGGCGGCGGCAGGAACAGCGTAGACCGCTGCAACCTGCGAGCGAAGGTACGCCAGCACATCATCCACTGCCGGATAAGGTGCACCTCCCAGCGAAACGCTCACGGGGATAATCGGGCGTACCTCGGTGATAATGACAGTGCCATGGTTGGCTTTTGAGAGTGAACGGACTGCCTCGACCGGCTCGAACCCTATGATGAGGTCCGCCTCACCATCCGGGATCATGGGACTATGAACATCGCCCAAACGAAGCTCACAAACCACCGAACCCCCTCGCTGTGCCATGCCATGGACCTCGCTCATGACAGCGTTCAGCCCGGCAGCAATCGAGGCTCGCGCGATGATGCTCGCCCCGGTGATGATGCCCTGGCCTCCAACTCCAGCAAAGAAAACGTTCAGTGAGCTCATCTCTTCACCCCAATCGCATGTACTGGGCAAACCTGAGAACACACGCCGCATCCGTCACACAGTTCCTGGTTGATCACAGCCTTGCCTTCAGACACGAAGATCGCGGGGCACGCGACTTCATTGACACAGGTCAGACAGCCTGTACAGACACTGCTGTCGACCTGAAACGTCTGCCAGATGCCTTTCGCACGCTTCGCGCGGTCCAGGAGAAGGCTGCAAACCTGTTTGCATACAATGACGGCAACGCCGTCCACGTGGGCGGCCTCCTTGTAGGCCTCGGTAGCCTCAGCCACCCTGTACGGGTTGATGACCTTGACGAAGGGAACTCCCATTGACCTGGCGACCGCTTCGATACTGATAGCTGGTGCTGGATCACCCACTGCATCCGTCAGCATGGATGGATTGGGCTGGTGTCCGGTCATCGCCGTCGTGCGGTTGTCCAGGACCGTCAGGACAAGCCGATGCTTGTTGTGGACGGCACTTGCCAGAGCAGACAATCCGGCATGGAAGAAGGTGCTGTCACCGATGAACGAGAAGACTTTCTGGTCGGTTGCCACATCAAACCCACCGGCAGTCCCCACGCTGGACCCCATGGACAGAAGGTAGTCTGCCGCGCTGAAAGGAGCTGCCATGCCGAGCGTGTAGCAGCCGATGTCGGAGGCGAATACGGGCTCCGGGATTCGCAGTTCACGTATGGCACGACGCACAGCAAGGTACGACCCGCGATGAGGGCACCCGGGACAAAGGACTGGTGGGCGGGACGGAAGTGGCGATGACCAGGGCTGCGCCCTGCCTGAAGAGGGCTCATGCACTGACAGGCCAAAGTGACGGGCCAGAGCTCGTGCCACCACATCGACACTGAGTTCGTGCACGCGTGGCACCAGAAGCTCCTCCTTGCCCAAAACCGGGGTCTTGGTGCCATGCGACAGGAAATCCGCCTTGATGTCATTTTCCATGAGAGGCTCGAGTTCCTCTATCACAAGAAGCTCTTCCACTTCCTGGGAGAACTCGCGGATTCTGTCGAGCGGAAGCGGGTACGAGAGACCCATCTTGAACACGCGCGCAGAGACTCCAAGCTCATTCAGGGCATCGACGATGTAGTTGAAGGCGCCCCCAGCCGTAACAATCCCTGCCTTTCCCCCTGAACCGACTTCGACGACATGGTTCAGCGACGACGTTTCGCTGAGCTGACGAGCCTCGGCGAGTCTTCCGAGCAGCTTGAGGTGCATTCTGGAGGAATTCGCGGGCACCGGCACAAATCTCGCAGGGTCCTTCTCAAAGATGCTTTTCCTCACCACGGGCCTTCGATCACCAAATACAACGTCGCCGCGCATATGCGCAACTCGGGTCGTTGTCCGGAACAAGACCGGAAGCTCCAGCTTCTCTGAAATGGTGCAGGCTTCCATCATGTAGTCCTTGGTTTCCTGAGGGCTCGCTGGCTCCAGCATGGGGACATTGGCGAGGCGCGCATAGTACCTGTTGTCCTGTTCGTTCTGCGATGAATGCGTTGATGGGTCGTCAGCGGAAAGGACGACAAGTCCCGCCCTTGTTCCCACGTATGCCGTCGTCATGAAGGAGTCCGAAGCAACATTCAGCCCGACGTGCTTCATGAACGTGAAAGACCGAACACCACTCGCTGCCGAGGCTGCTGCAACTTCAAGTGCGACTTTCTCATTCGCCGAATACTCAAAGTACACTCCTGAAGCCTTCGCCACAACGCTGAAAACGTCGCCAATTTCTGACGAGGGTGTCCCAGGATAGCTGGCCGCCACGCCGATACCGGCTTCCAGAGCGCCACGGACAGCAGCCTCGTTGCCGAGCAGCAGCTCATGATCCCCTGCCCTGCCATCGACCAACGCTTGATATTTCATGTTACCTCCCACGCCGTGCAGACTCAATATCGATATCATACTGTGTCCGTCTCGCCTGTCAAAGCGCCATCGCACTGTCCATGGCTCATTGACTTGCAAAAACGGCTTCTCGCCATAGACTCCATACATGGAAGAGCACTTCTCTTCCCAACCGCTCGACACAAGGAGGAACTGTCATGGAGAAGTGGATTTGCACTGTGTGCGGATACGTGTACGACCCGGCTGTCGGTGACAGCACACAAGAAATCAATCCCGGCGTCACGTTTGAGGATCTTCCCGAAACCTGGATCTGCCCGGACTGCGGGGCAGGCAAGGACCTCTTTGAGAAAGCCTGACAACCGACCGTAGCCATGAGATACGTGATTGCCGGAGGCTGGACTGCGGGAACGGCCGCGGCGCAGCAGCTCCGG
>JAPLGI010000087.1 GCA_026390245.1 Caldisericota bacterium | reverse complement strand
CCAGTCGAAGTCCAGCTCCACGTTGAGCCCCACGAACAGCATGGCAAGGGGCGATGTGGAGTTGCCGACCAGCTTGCATGCATCGGTGAAGAACAGCGGGAGTGCAACGCGCTTGAGGATCAGTGCAAGCAGCATGGCGACCAGAGGAGGGTTGATGAAGCTGCGGAGATTCTTGTGAATCCAGGTGCTGAACACCATGAACGAATGCGTCTGTTCGTAGATGACCGCGAGCGGCAGTGCTGCCTGGCCCAGGATCGCTTGCACCACGGGGTATCCCATAAACCCGGTATTCCCGAGAAATCCCGAGAAGACCGTCTCGCGATAGCGTGTGGGGACAAGCCTGAAGGTCACGTATCCGACGGCCTGGATGGCGATGACACCCGGAATGATCCACAGCGCTTCTATCGGGATGGGGTTGCTGTACAGGCTGATGAAGGTGAGTGCGGGAAGGGAGACGTTGAACACGAACTTGCGGATGCTGGTAGCGTCTTGCGTTGAAAGGACACGGAGCCGACGAAGGAGGATGCCCACGACCACGATGAGGATGAGCGTAAACACGGGACTCATTTCTGTCAGGCCGACAAGTTGTTTCATATCCTTGCCATGATAGCGGGGAAAGGGTATGGCGTCCAGCCTTGGATCCTGCAAACAGGGCGATGGCGCGGACGACGATCAGCTGCCCTGCTTCTGTACCCTGTCGTGAAACCCCTGTGCTATGCGGTGTGCAACCACGAGGTAGTGGTCGAGGAGCAGGGCACGGTCGTCCGCAGATGTGCCGCCGGATGCCGCAAGCACTGCCTCGCAGGCTCTGGGGCGCTCCAGTTGTTCAACGAAGATGGCGTAGGCTCGTTCAGCAGCTGTATTGCCGCAGATGTGCCACTCGATGAAGTCGAGTTCGCTCTGGATGTTGCTCTCGTCCGCGGCGAGGATAGCTTGCACCGTTTCCGTGCGCTCGGCAGTCTGAGCCGCCTGATCCGCATCACTGCCGAGCGGCTGATCAAAGGTGAACAGGGCGGTCCTGTACATGGATGTCCTCAGGCGGCACGGCGTTCGCCGTCCGGTCCGAGGTGAAACAGGTAGTTGAGGTAGTCTCCTCCCTGCTGCCACCACGGGTTCTCGCAGAAGCACGTCGATCCGATACATGGGAGCGCATCGCCTCCTGTGCCGAGGTACCGCATGACACCGAGGAGGACGCGTCTGGGACCGGCCGGAAAGCAGTACACGGCGAACCAGCCCTTCGGCAGAAAGTTGTCGCCGGGCCACCACAGGACCTGATGGACGTAGCTGTCGCGTATCCATGGTTCCGCCAGGCGTAGCGCCCTAGCCACGAACCCTTCCCAGGCAGCGGGATCGAAGCTGTGGACCTCGGTTCGGGCGCGCAGAAACAGGCTCTCGCGGACGTTGTCCCAATGGATCTGAACAAGGACGCGGACGTCGTGTCGACCGCCGAGGTCACACGGGTCGTGCACCAGGCTGGTCTCGCAGATGAGCACCGGGGTCTTCATGAATGCGGCTCCTCGGACGGAGCATTCATGAGATCGGCGCTGTCAGGACACAGGGCGTCCTGGAGCAGGACGTAGAGTTCGAAGACGTTGTGATGGTACAGCAGGCGCAGGTGTTCCAGTTCGACAGGCTCGAGTGCGGGGCGGAGAAGGGCCCACTCGTCAAACGCTCGGTCGTTGGTCAGCGCCATGAGCAGTGATTCGTAGCGAACGGCAAACGCCGCATCAGTCAGGATGCGTCGAGTGACGAAGCCGAGCTCCCTGCTCAGGTCGTCCGGAGTTGCCTCGAGAAGTCGCTGGATGTTGGCAAGGTCAGACGCGGCAGTCCGGACGTCACCGGCGGTCGTGAGACGCCCAAAGTCGCTATGCCGAGGAAAGACGAACAGGATCGTCTGGTCCATGCTGCCTCCAATCGAAGGCGGTGCACGAAACGCTCTCTGCAAGCCACAACGGATTCTACCAACGTTTGAATGGTAACCTCTGACCCCTGTCGTGTTGCGCCGATGCTCAGTGCCCTGCAAACCCGAACTTCAACACATCCCTGAATGCCTGGACAATGGTGCGTTCTGTCTCCACCGTGCTTGCCACAGGAACCTGAAGCCTAGCTATCGTCATGATAGATCGATGGCAGTTCCTGTCAAGTCTGGTCCATGAAAGTTCCCGAATGTTCATGAAAACGAGCAAAAAGGGTTGTTGATCTCCATCCGGGGGCCCGTTTGTCAGAGTCCTTCTCTTCAGGAGTTCAGTTTCTGGTCGTGGAGGATGCCGCCAAACGCGCGCCCGCTGATGCGTGTGCCGGCCCATTGTTGTTCCATGATTCCTCCTCGATTCACATGTGACGGGCCCCCGTCGCAACGAGGGCCCGTCACAATCCCATGTTGTTTCCCGAAGGACCGTGCTTTCGCTCTTCTAGATGGCTGCGACGATTATTCCGGGCATGCCCAGGTGGAGTGAGTGGGTGATGCGGCCGTTGGCGTGCACGACCATGGCCCCCCCGAAGGTGCCTCCGTCAAAGTCCTTTTCGCCCAGCGAGTTCGTCATGAGTGTCGTGACGCCCAGCTTCTGGACGCGCTCAAGATAGATGCGGCGCTCCTCGGTCTCCC
>JAPLGI010000188.1 GCA_026390245.1 Caldisericota bacterium | reverse complement strand
GCGTCACTATACACGCCTGTTCTACCGCGGAGACGGCCAGGGGTGGCTCGGTCATGAACGGACTCACCTTTGGGTCGTTGATGTTGCCAAAGGCCGGGCGAAGCAGCTCACCTTGGGCAGCGTGTATGACGAGTTTGGGGCGTCGTGGTCACCGGACAGCAAGTCGATCGTTTTCTGCAGCAATCGCAGCGACGAGCCAGATCTTGCGCCGGACCAGATTGATATCTACGTCATGCCGGCGGCGGGTGGCGATATGAGGCTCATCAAGACGCCTCCAGGCTGGAGCAGTACGCCGGTCTTCTCGCCCGACGGAAGGACCCTATGTTATGTCGGCCCAAGGGGTTACAACGAGTGGTGGCAGAACATTGAGTTGTGGGTTGTTCCTGCTGACGGAAAGGGTCTTGCGCGCAGTGTCACGCGTCCCTATGACATCTCGCTGACGTGCTCGACCCTGAATGACGTGGGGGCAGGGCTTCAGATGCCTCCTGTGTGGTCAGCAGACGGCAAGGTGGTGTACTTCCAGATTTCCGAGCATGGAAACACCAAGCTGATGGCTATTGCCATCGACGAGGGAACGCTCTATGCCGTTATCGACGTTCCCGGCAGTGTTGGCACCTTCACCGTCGACCATCAGCAGAAGATGATGGCCTATTTCCTGGGCACCACGGATGATCCCGGACAGGTCTGGGTACGGGACATGGAAACGGGGGCGGCCCGACAGTTGACGCATCTTAACCAGGGATTGCTCAAGCAGCTCGATCTTGGCAAGGTCGAAGAAGTCTGGTTCAAGGCACGTGATGGACACGACCTTCAGGGATGGATCCTGACGCCTCCTGGGTTTGACCCCAAGAAGAAGTATCCATCGATTCTTGAGATCCATGGCGGTCCACAGGACCAGTATGGCAACCTGTTCATGCACGAGTTCTACTTCCTGGCGGCGGGCGGCTATGTGGTCTATTTCAGCAATCCGCGGGGTGGAACAGGATATGGCGAGGAGCACGAGAAGGCCATCTGGGGCCGGTGGGGCAGCGTTGATTTTGATGACCTGATGGACTGGACTGACGTTGTCGAGAAGAAGCCGTACATTGATTGCAAGGGCATGGGCGTCACCGGTGGCAGCTATGGAGGCTACATGACGAACTGGATCATCGGCCACACGCACCGCTTCGCCGCCGCAGTGACACAGCGCAGTGTCAGCAACTTCGTCAGCATGTGGGGCACCAGCGACAACAACTGGACTTTCCAGTTTCCGTGCGGCAACAAGTCCCCGCAACAGAGTATTGATGTGCTCTGGGACAGGTCTCCGGTCAAGTATCTGGGAAACGCTACGACGCCAACAATGGTCATCCACAGTGAGATGGACTTCCGCTGTGCTATCGAGCAGGGTCAGCAGGTCTTCACCGCTCTCAAGGTGAATCGTGTGCCGAGCGAGTTCGTAACCTTTCCGGAAGAACCTCACGGGCTGTCGCGCACTGGCCGAACGGACCGGCGTATTGATCGCCTGAACAGCATTCGCCGGTGGATGGACACCTATCTGAAACCGGTTGTCACCAAGCCGGAGCAAGGCACCGGGACCCGTACAGCGTCGAAGTAGTTTGCATCCTGGTGTCTCGAAACGCCCCGGTGCAATCCGGGGCGTTTCCATGTGGCCGACGGTTTGTCCTTGGCAAGTTGGCGTGTCTGCTATACTGTTGCTGTCATGAGAATCAAAGCGATCTCCATATTTCCCCAGCTGTACGAACCTTTTGCTCAGGTCGGCGTCATGAAGATGGCCATCGACAAGGGCATCCTCGACTTCGAGGCTATCGACCTTCGCGACTATACGCGCGATCGTCACCATACGACGGATGACATTCCGTTTGGTGGCGGTGCAGGGATGATGTTCCTGCCCAAGCCACTCATGGGAGCGCTGGAGACGATCGACAACCCAGCGGGCTCATGGCTCAAGATCGGGGTTGCGCCACAGGGCGACCGCCTGACGCAGAAAATGGCCGAGGACCTTGCGCACGAGGAGCGCCTGCTGTTTGTCGCCGGGCGCTATGAGGGCATCGACGAGCGTGTCATGGAACGGCTCGACCTCACCATCTCGATCGGAGACGTTGTGCTCTCGGGCGGTGAGATTGCGGCGATCGAGATCATCGATGCCATTACCCGCCTGCTTCCGGGTGCTACTGGGAATGCGGCGTCCACCGGTGAGGAGAGCTTCTCCTCGGGGCTCCTGGAGTATCCCCAGTACACGCGCCCGCGGGAACTGGACGGGGAAGCTGTCCCTGACGTTCTTGTTTCGGGGCATCACGCCAACATCGCACGGTGGCGTCGAGAGGAGGCACTCAGAAGGACCCTCATTCGCAGGCCCGACCTGCTGCGCGATTTTGACTTGACCGACCAGGACCGCAAGTATCTCAGCAAAGTGCTGGCAGACCTGAGAGGGATCCTTGATTGACTTCAGACTGTACCTGGCTGTTGTCCATCACCCGGTCTACAACAAACACCACGAGATCGTTACGACGTCCATCGTCATCCACGACATCCATGATATCGCCAGGGCTGGCAAGACGTACGGAGCCAGGGCAATGTACGAAGTCGAGCCTCTTCCTCAGGAACAGCAGATCGCCCTGCGCATCGCCGAGTTCTGGAACGAAGGATTCGGACACGAGTACAATCCAAACCGCGCCGAGTCGCTGTCGCTGCTGCGTGTTGTGACGCACTTTGAAGAGGCGGTTGCTGATATTCAGCTTGTAGAAGGCGAGAAACCAGTCCTGATAGCCACGAGCGCTCGGACGTTTCCCAACTCCATAGGCTATCCGGCAATGGGCGACAGAATTCGTGCGGCAGACCATCCGTACCTGCTCGTGTTTGGGACGGGCTTTGGGCTGGCAGACGAGATCATGGCGCGGATGGACTATGTTCTTGACCCCATTTGGGGGCCCACGGAATTCAACCACTTGTCGGTACGAAGCGCAGCCGCGATCATCCTGGACCGCCTTCTGGGACGCTCCTGACATGAGTCTAAGAATAGCCGTCCAACGCATCAGGCGAGAAGTTCGTGTGTGGTCTCTTGTGCTGAAGGACCCGCGGACTCCACAAGTGTCAAAGTGGCTTCTTGGGGCAGCCCTCGTCTATCTGGCTTCTCCCGTAGACCTGGTCCCCGATTTCGTGCCGGTGCTGGGACAGCTTGATGACCTCCTGATCGTCCCTGGCCTGGTCTGGCTTGCCACGCGGTTCGTCCCACGCGGGGCCGTGGCAGAGTGCAGAGAGAGAGCTTACGACCACCAGGAGAACGGTCTGCCATCCATTGCTGTGGACCCGTAAGGGATCAAGAGGTTCGGCGGGGGCTTCTTCTCTGCAGGATAGCTCAGCGCGATGATGGGCCAAGCTGTGTGACGGCCAAGCATTCACCAGGAACCACTTGTCGATCTTGTCCTTCCTCGCAGTTGTGGGCTTGCGGCCATCTGGCAAACGGATAGTCTTCTCGCGGGGAGCTTCCTGGCTTTGTCAACTTGCTGCGTGAGGACACTGCGGCAAGTGTGCTGGACCTGCATGGTACTTCTCGCCTTGATTAACGTCGGCGTTCTGCTAGACTATGTGTTCGTGTGAATGTCAGCCCGGTGAAAGGAGTTCTGAAATGAATGCAATTGATCTTGTAGAGAGCAGATATGTGAAGCCTGACATGCCCGTCCTTCTGGTCGGTGATACTGTCAAGGTTCACATCAACATCGTGGAAGGCGGCAAAAAGAGGATTCAGGTATTTGAGGGTCTCGTTATTGCCGAGAAGGGCGGCGGCAGCCGTCAGACGTTTACGGTTCGCAAGATCTCGTCTGGCGTGGGTGTAGAGAAGGTATTTCCCCTTTTCTCCCCAATGATCGCCAAGCTGGAGGTCGTGCGTCACGGCGATGTCCGTCGTGCGAAGCTGTACTATCTCAGAGACAGAGTCGGTACGGCTCGCAATGTCAAGGAGAAGAGAGAAGTCTAGCCCTTGAACAAGGCCATTCGCGAAGTACTTGACTGGGTCATCATCATCGCGGTAGCGTTCGGAGCTTCATATGCACTGCGTCACTGGGTGGTGCAGCCCTACCGCATTCAGATGTCGTCCATGGAGACGACTGTCTTCCCGGATGATCTCGTCATGGTGGACAAGCTTACATACAAGTTCCACCAGCCACGGCGGGGGGACGTCATTATCTTCTGGCCACCCGGTGTCACGACTGGTGATCCGTATATCAAGCGTGTCATTGGCCTGCCTGGTGAGATTGTGGAGGCAAAGGACGGCAAGATGTACGTGGACGGCAAGGCAGCCGATGAACCCTACTTGCACGGCTACGTCATGCCGGACTTCTCGCCGACTCCAGTTCCTCAGGGAGAACTGTTCGTGATGGGAGACAATCGGGCCGTGAGTCTCGACTCGCGTTCCTTTGGCACTGTCTCGACCAGCTCTATCATCGGGCGCGCTATGTTTGCCTACTGGCCCCTGAAGCATTTCGTCGTGCTTCGAGCCCAGACAGGCCTGGCACAATAGCAGCACCAAACGGCCCTCCTCGTTTCGACGGGGAGGGCTTTTCCATTGGCGGATGGGGAGAAGGACATGCGGCACGAGGCTCTAGCGCTCTTTGAACAAGGTATCAAGTCCCGATATGAACTGGACGTCGTCATCGGGATCGACGAAGCTGGCAGGGGCGCGCTTGCGGGACCAGTCTATGCGGGTGCCTGCGCCATTACGGACCCTCGGGGCACGACGTTCATCAACGACTCGAAACTTCTGAGCCAGCGCCAGCGGGAACAGGCGTTCGAACTCCTGCCAGCGCATGCTCTGTTTGCGACAGGAAGTTCGACCGCGGCCGAGATCGATGCAGAGGGGATTCTTGTCGCAACCTACGGAGCCATGGCAAAGGCCCTGCTTCTTCTTCTGCCTGCAGTCAGACAGCGCTGGGGCGTTGGTTCACGCATTGGCGTCGTCGTCGATGGTCCCCTTCTCCCACCGTTCCTCGAGCAGGAGGAGCACCTGACTGCCATGGCTATCATCGATGCGGATGCGACCATGCTGTCGGTTGCGGGCGCCAGTATCGCTGCCAAGGTGACACGGGATGCTGCAATGCGGGCCATGGCCCGACATGTTCACGGATATGGATTCGAGGGCAACGTCGGCTACGGTACGCGTGAGCACATTCAGGCCCTTCGGACGAGGGGTCCGTCGAGCGAACACCGACGGACGTTCGTTGTCAAACAGCTTGTCGAGACTGAGGAGTTGCCACTTGGGCGGACAGCACAACCGGACGCTCGGAAACGCAGGTGAAGAACTTGCGGCCGGATGGTTGACTGACCACGGTTTCCGTGTCGTGGCCAGAAACCTTCGTACCAGCTATGGAGAGCTGGACATTGTTGCCGAGAAGATGGGATGTGTCCACGTGGTCGAAGTCAAGACGAGGAAGGGATCGGGATACGGGAGTCCGCTTGAGGCGATTGACCATCGCAAGCAGGAGCATCTGAGACGGTCGACCATGGCGGCGCTTGCGGCCGGAGTTCCCGGTCTGACGCGTTCTGCGCGTGATGTCCACATCGATGCGATGAGCGTCCTGATGAGCGATAGCACGGCTCCAGTTATCGAGTTCGTGGAGGACATTCTTGTATGAGGTGTTCTGGTTGTGGGTGGTGAGGAGGTTATGACATGGAACAGGCACTCATCGTTGAGAATCTGAAGAAGAGTTACGGCAAGTTCGAGGCCCTGCACGGCATCAGCTTCGAGGTGGCGCCTGGGGAGATTTTCGCTCTCATAGGACCCAACGGGGCCGGGAAGACGACGGCATTGCGGATCGTGGCGACCATCCTGCAGCCGACGTCGGGCACGGCTCACGTCTACGGCATGGATGTCCAGAAGGATGCAGCCCGGATACGCGAGGTCATCAGCTACCTGCCCGAGGAGGCCGGCGCCTACAAGAACCTGACGGGTCTCGGATACCTGAGCTTCATGGCGGAGTTGTTTGCTTCTGATGTCGCAGTGCAGCGCGAGTACGTCCAGAGAGCCTCGGACATCACGGGGTTGGGCGAGCGGCTGCGCGACAGGATTGGCACGTACAGCAAAGGAATGACGCGCAAGCTGCTCCTGTCACGAGCCGTCATGACGCACCCGAAACTGGCCATCATCGATGAGCCAACCAGCGGCCTCGACGTGGTCGCTGCGATCGATATTCGTGAGTCGATTCGCAGGACGACGGCGGAAGGGATGGCGGTGCTGCTGTCGAGCCACAACATGCTCGAGATAGAGTACCTGTCCGACCGTGTGGCGATCATCGACAAGGGCACGATCCATGACGTGGGGACTCCCCAGGGGCTCAAGGACAAATATGGCAAAGCGAATCTCGAAGAGGTCTTTGTCCAGGTGGTGCGGCAATGAGGAGATTCTTCGTCATTCTGAAGAAGGAACTGAAAGAAATGGTGACGTGGCAGACGCTGGTCCCGATTCTGCTGATCATGGTGATTTACAGTTTCCTGGGCAGGACCATCAATCAGGAGCAGAAGAAGCAGGCTGCTCCCCAGCCCATCACGGTCGTGGACCTCGACCGCAGCCAGACCTCAGAGATGCTCTCGAGTATCCTCACGAAGGCGAACTTCAAGGTCACAACGGTCACCGAGGGCACCATCGACGACATCGTCCGCAGGGTCGTGTCGGAGAAGGGGAGCGCCGTCCTTGTCATCCCGCAGGGGTTCGAAACCGGCATCCAGGCACAGCGGCCGCAGAAGGTGCAGACATATACGATCATGCGCAACTTCTCCATGATGGGGATACAGGGAACGTTCAGGATGGACGCTGCACTGAGCGCTATGAACGAGTACATCGGTGACATGTACATCACGTCCAGGGCTCCTGAACTGGACCCTGCGATCGTGAGGCATGCCGTCACCTCGCAGTCGTTCATTACCGTGGGGACGACGTCTGCAGAAGGCGACCCGCAGGAGATCGTGGGCCTCGTCATGCAGCAGACCATGATCATTCCGATTGTCCTCTTCCTGGTGATCATTATGGCCGCCCAGATGATTGCTGCCTCTATTGCGAGTGAGAAGGAGAACAAGACGCTCGAGACGCTTCTTTCGACGCCCGTAGCACGTGGCGCCCTGGTTACGGCCAAGATGATGGCCTCGGGCATCGTCGCGCTGGTGTCCGCCGCGGCGTACATGGTTGGCATGAAAAGCTACATGGGCAGTCTCATCGGAAGCAGTACTGGTGCCTCGGCGACTGCCGTCCAGGCGATCCAGAAGCTGGGTCTGGTCCTTGATCTGCGCGGCTACATTCTCCTGGGCCTGAGTGTGTTCGCCGGCATCATGGTGGCCCTCTCCATCGCCGTCATTCTGGGGGCGTTCGCTGAAGACCTCAAGAGTGTACAGATCCTTATCATGCCGCTCATGATGGTAGTCTTGCTGCCGTACCTCATTACGATGTTCATTGACATCAACACGGCATCGCCGGTCCTGAAATGGCTCATCTATGCGATTCCGTTCTCGCACCCATTTCTGGCAGCTCAATTCATCTTCGCCCACAACTTCACGATGGTCATCGGGGGCATCATCTACGAGTTTGCCCTGTTCTTCGTCCTGGCAGCGGTTGCAGCCCGCATCTTCTCGACGGACCGCATTCTTACCATGAAGCTGAACACGGCGCGGCGCGGCTCGAGTCTGGGTGGCTGGACTCTGCAGCGGGAAGGTATCAGTTTCCGCATACGCCGCAAGCAGGGTTGAGGTTCTGTCCTGTCGAAACCCCCGGTCGCGCGACCGGGGGTTTCGACAGGACAGTCGAAGTGAGAGAGTGACTCTCAGACTTGCTGCTCTTGTACCAGCCTGATGAACTGTTCGATGCCGACCGCAATTCTCTCACGATCATAGTCGACCGTGGCACAGTGGTACGAGCGCTCTAATGTTGTGATGCTCTTGATGCGGCTGTTCACGCGGTCCTGGATGTACTCTGCGTTGCGTGGCGGGACAACGTGATCCTGCATGGAGCGGAACGAAAGGAGTGGCTGAGTGACCATATCGAGGTTTCCGCGGACGCCTTGCATGAGGCGTTCGAACTGATAGACAGCTTGCATGGAGTTGAAGCCGAGGTCCGGGAGCATGGCGTCCGGGTCGGCGACGTCCGGAGGAGACTTGGGTTGGCTTCTCTGAAAGTGCCGCAGGATCGGGACGAGTCTCAGCTTGGGATCGTCCAGAAAGACGGGTGCATTGATGGTGACCAGGCCTGCAATCTCGGGCCGGTGCTCTCCCAGGTAAAGGGCAAGGGTGCCACCCATCGACAGTCCGGCCACAAAGACGGTCTTGCCCATCTTGGCTGCTTCATCGAGGCCATCGAGCGCGTCATTCTGCCACGACTCGGCGGTCGCCAGTTCCAGTTCCTTCCAGGTCTTGCCATGGCCCGTGAGGAGAGGAGCAACGACCGAAATGCCGTGCCCAGTCAGAAAGTCGGCCAGGAACCACAGGTCGCGGGCAGGTGCTCCGGTCAGGCCGTGCAGCAACAGGCAGGCAGTGTCCGAGCCCGCCTGCCGGCGGATCGGGGCCGACGACGTGGCGTCAAACGGCAGGGCCATGGACGGACGAGACGACCGGGTTGTTGTCGGGGTGCATGAACAGCATGCAGACCGCAGCGAGTACAAAGAAGATGCCTGCATATGGGAACATGACCGACATTGTGCCACCTGCAAGGTCAGCGATGCGTCCGACAAGTGGAGGGCTGACGATGCTTGCGGCCTGGGAGAAGAAGTAGTAGACTCCAGTCAATGCTCCGACCATTTCGAGCCCGCCCATGTCCAGTACGGTTGGCAGCGAATTGATATTGACGAGAGCCCACGATAGACCGCCCATGACGAACACCGCCAGGACACCTGCTCCGGCAATGTTGAGTGCGAGCAGGAGTACCATGAGGATGACGCCGACCAGGCCCAGCAGGATTGTCTTCTTGCGCCCCAGGGCCTTGCCAATGAATCCAGCCGGGATTGCCAGCACCATGAAGGCGAGCGACATGATGCCGAAATTGAACTTTGCGCTAGCCTCGGACGTCTGACGGGCCGCCTCCAATTGGGCAACCTGAGTTGCTTCCGTGGGTGTAGCCGTGCCAAGCTTTGCTATCAGTGCTTTTACTGCAGGACCCTCATAGTGCATATACGTCGGATAGTAGGTTTCTATAGCATTATACGCGATGAACCAGAAGAAGATGGCAAGACAGATCAGCATGAGGCTACGGTATTTCGGCGTCCACATCGTGCGAAGCAGGGAGAAGTCCGCATGTTCCGACTGAGGAGTTGCGCGGTCGAGCGAGTCGCGCGTCTCCCTGATCGACAGGAACATGACGACAGCTGCTACCAGGACTGATGCTCCTGCAATGGCAAACCCCAGTGGCCTGTTGGTTGTCGAGATCTTGCCGATAACGAAGTAGACCAGCAGGGACCCAAATCCGCCCATGAAATTGATGACGCCGTTGGCTGGTGAGCGCTCTTCAGGGGGAACAAGGTCCGGCATCAGGGCGATGATCGGCGAACGCGAAATCCCCATACAGACGTTCATCAAGAACAGAACGAGAATGAACACAACAAGAGAGGTTGCGCTTGAGCCAAACAAGAGCGGAATCCAGGGAACCAGAGCAAACAGAACGGCTCCCAGGGGCAATGTAGAGATGATGAACGGCATACGGCGCCCGATTCGCGTCCATACGTGGTCGGACCAGAAGCCCACGAGCGGGATGAGCGTTATGGCCAGAATGTTGTCGACATTCATCACCCATCCTGACGCTGTATAGGACAAATTGTAGAGACTCTTCAGCATTATGGGGACGTCTGAGTTGTACAGTGACCAGAGGATCGAGATGCCGAAGAAGCCGAATCCAAGCAGGAAGATCTTGACGTAGGATGCCTTTCTTTTCATGCCTGTTCCCCCTTGTCATGACATACCCCGGGGTTCCGGGGTATTGTGCCAAGGTCATTCTATGCGTGCCAGCGGATTTGCAATGCTAAGGGGTGCCTATTCCAGCTCCTCGACTTTGATGAGGTTGGTGCTGCCCGCGACACCGGCATGCGAACCCGCAGTAATGACGATCTTGTCACCTCGTCGTGCCAGTCGAGACACGTGCGAC
This sequence comes from Caldisericota bacterium, assembly GCA_026390245.1. GTDB lineage: Bacteria > Caldisericota > Caldisericia > Cryosericales > Cryosericaceae > Cryosericum. The sequence goes on along the minus strand of JAPLGI010000188.1, from coordinate 3,019 downwards.
ATGGCGACCGCGGTGCGCAGGATATCATCGACACTCTCGAACTGCTGGACGACCATCGGGATGATACCAAAGTACAGGGAAAGGCGGCGCTGGACGACGTCGCTCGGCGTGAGTGCAATGATGGGCGTGCGTGGACGGTAGCGCGAAATCAGGATTGATGTCCTGCCCGACTCTGTGGCACAGACGATAAGCCTGGCGCCGACAGTCTGAGCCGTGCGGACGGCGGCATAGGCGATGGCATCCGACGTGTCTGATGCACACGCGGTATCACGGGCCTCCATGGCAGTCCAGTACATCTCGCTGTGCTCGGTCGTCCTGATGACACGTTCCATCATTTCAACGGTTTCCACAGGGAACTTGCCGACCGTGGTCTCGTTGCTCAGCATGACAGCGTCTGTGCCGTCAAAGATGGCGTTGGCCACATCTGTTACCTCTGCCCGCGTCGGAGACGGGTTCTCGACCATGGAATTGAGCATCTGTGTCGCCGTGATAACGGGCTTGCCCATTCGATTGCACAGGGCAATGATCCTCTTCTGGATCAGAGGTACTTCCTCGATGGGCATTTCGACGCCGAGGTCTCCCCGGGCGACCATGATGCCATTTGCTTCGGCAAGGATACTGTCGATGTTCTTGACAGCCTGCCATTTTTCCACCTTGACGATGATGGGAACATGCGCGCCGTGCGTCTCCATCAGTGAGCGGAGTTCGCGAACATCGTCAGCCGTGCGCACAAACGAGAGAGCCACGTAGTCGACGCCTGCTCTCAGGCCGGTGAGAAGGTCATGCCTGTCCTTTTCCGTCATGGATGGGACATGAAGGTCCGATTGAGGGAAGTTGACTCCCTTGTGGTCTGAGAGAGTGCCTCCCTTGAGGACTTCCGTGACAATGGTGTCACCCTCGATCTCGCGTATCTTGAGACGAATCAGGCCGTCATTGATGAAGACAAGTTCCCCGGGGCGTACCTCAGTGGTCAGAGGAGGGTAGTCCACACAGGCTTGCTCAGCGTTTCCGTCCACCATCCTGGTTGTAAGACGAAGGACCCCACCAGTCGTAATGTCGCATGGTCCCTGGCTGAATGTCCCCAGTCGAATTTTCGGTCCCTGCAGGTCCTGGAGAATGGCGAGTGGCAAGCCGAGTTCTTCGCGCACCTTCTTGACGGCAGCAATCCTGGCAAGGCGTTCTTCATCCGTGCCGTGCGAGAAATTGATGCGAAAGACAGCCACACCATGCTGGGCGAGCGCCCGGATCATTTCCTCGGAACTTGTCGCTGGGCCGAGTGTTGCCACAATCTTGGTGCGTTTGATGTCCGTAATGTCAGGCATGTGTTCCTCCATGGTCAGTGCACAGACTGTCTATCTCGACTACATGATAGTCCAACGCCATCTGGCACAAATGAAGACGGGCGCCGCACGGACATCCGGCGCCCGAATCTGACGTGACTGAGACCTGCCTGGCTGGAGATGCCTCGGCGGCCCTGGGCGGTCAGATGTGCTAGCTGAACGAGACGAGGATGGCGAGCACGCCAGCCGCGAACGCCAGGAGACTGAGCAGCAGCCAGATCGTGCCGGCACGGCTCATGCGGCTTCGGACCTGCTGTTCGCTCTTCCATGTTAGGACGCTGTACTCCTTGCCCTCGCCACGGCGAGCGACCCAGAACCCGTTCACCGCCTCGACAGGACCGATAAAGAACGCCTGGCTCCCCGGGGCGAATGATGTCTCCACGGCGTGAAAGTTGGGCTTGCTGAGGCGTCCGAGGAACCCTCTGCCAGGCAGATACGGCATGATGATGGGGTTCGTAATGTCGTGGATGTACTGGTCAAAGGTCGAAGGCGCGTCCAGGTTGGGCAGGCCGCCACGCTCGTCGAACCACAGCTCGCCGGTGCCCTTGAGCCGGAACGGTGTGGTGGCAGACTGTGACCACACGGTCTGCCAGTTGGTCGTCGTGCCATCCTCGTCCGACTCCTCGGTTCCTCTCTCCAGATGTGCGCTCCATGCGACGGCCGGGCGAGCCGAATAGGGCGTCGTGAGCTGCTGGTCGGCGATAATGGAACCCTGGAACTTGCCGTAGGCGCGACCCTGCGCAGCCGGATGAAGGTCCAGTGTCTGGGCCTGGCTGAGCTGGCCGGCATGTGCCTTGCGGGACCTGGAGGCGAAATAGAGTCCTGCCGACAGGGCAATAAGTAGCAAACCGACGACGAACTGAGCTGCATTCATGGGTTACTCCTCTCTGACGTCACGGCATAACGATACTATATCAGAAAATGAAGGATTTATGCAAGAGGCGGGGGCCTCGATGCCCCCACCTCGTCCCAATGATAGTGTTGTGTCTGGACTAAAACAGGGGTTTGATGCTTGCAATGAGCAGGGCAGCCATACCGATGAGCTTCATGAAGATGAGCAGAGCAGGCCCTGCCACGTCCTTGAGTGGGTCGCCGACGGTATCCGCAGCGACCGCCGCCTGATGCTCGAAGGACCCCTTGCGTCCGCTGTCTTCGATGAGTTTCTTTGCGTTGTCGAAGGCTGTGCCTGTGTTGTTGAAGAATGGCCCCAGCAGGGCTGAACTGAGTACTGCTCCGATGAGGAGTGCGCCGAGCGCCCAGTGACCGAACACGAGTCCCACGAAAATCGGCACGGCGATGCTGATGACGCCCGGAAGGATCATCTCTTTGAGAGCATTGCGCGTCGAGATGTCGATGCAGGTTGCGTAGTCGGGACTTGTTTCACCCTTCAGGATTCCAGGGATGGTCCTGAACTGGCGGCGGACTTCGTCGACCATGAGCATGGCTGTCTTGGCTGCCGAGCCAATGGTGAGTGAACTGATGAGGTAGGGAAGACAGATGCCCAGGAGAATGAATGCAATGGAGTAAGGCTCCATCACGTTCATCGTCTTGAGCCCGACAATCGAGAAGTACGTCGAGAACAGAACGAATGACGTCACCGTGCCGGAGGACATGGCATAGGCCTTGGTCGTCGCCTTCATGGTGTTGCCGACTGAATCGAGCTGAGACAGCGAGCGCAC
>JAPLGI010000205.1 GCA_026390245.1 Caldisericota bacterium | reverse complement strand
ACCGTTTCCCTGGCCGTGGCCGCAGTTCCCGAAGGGCTCCCCGCCGTCGTCACCATTGCTCTTGCGATGGGAGTCCAGCGCATGGTGGGGCGCCATGCCCTCGTGCGCAAGCTTCACTCGGTCGAGACTCTGGGCGCGACGACCGTCATCTGCACCGACAAGACTGGTACGCTGACCCGCAACGAGATGACGGTGCGTGCCATCGTCACTCCAGACGCGACCTATGCGGTCACGGGAGTTGGCTACGAGCCGGCGGGGACCATCCAGGCGGGCGGCAAGGATGTCGACCCAAGTGCACGGGATGATCTGGTGGCAGCGCTGAGCGTGGGGGTCCTGTGCAACGGGGCCGAACTCTCCGAGGACGAGGATGGAGCGTGGTCGATAACAGGCGACCCGACGGAAGGCGCATTGCTCGTGGTTGCAGAGAAGATCGGCCTCGACCGGGCGGCGGTATGGGACGACCACCCCCTCGTCGCCGAACTGCCCTTTGATGCACGGCGCAAGCGTATGTCGATGATCCGCCGGGATGAGGGCGGCCGGCTTGTCGTCTATACCAAGGGAGCCCCGGACGTCGTCCTGGGGCTCTGTCCCAGCGCGCTCGTGGACGGGGCTGCCATTGCGCTGGATGAGAACCGGCGGAAGTCTATCCTGGCCTCCAACGAGGCGCTGGCCACGCAGACCCTGCGCGTGCTGGCCGTCGCTCGACGCCGTCTGGAGGATGACGACGGCACGTTTGCGCCAGAGTCGGTAGAACGCGACATGACGTTCCTCGGCCTTATCGCCATGATGGACCCGCCACGTGACGAGGTCCGCACGGCCATGGCAGAATGCGCCGAGGCCGGTATCCGCACCATCATGATCACTGGTGACCACAAAGCCACGGCCATTGCCATCGCGCGCGACCTGGGCTTCTACCACGAGGAGTCACAAGCCCTTTCTGGAATGGAACTGGACGAGTTGTCTGACGACGCATTCAACGAGCAGCTGCCGAAGGTCGCCGTGTATGCGAGGGTTTCTCCCGAGCACAAGCTGCGGATCGTTCGCGCGTGGCGCAATCGGGGCGAGATCGTTTCCATGACAGGCGACGGCGTCAACGACGCTCCAGCCATCAAGGAAGCCGATATCGGCGTCGCCATGGGCATCACCGGGACAGACGTCACAAAAGAAGTCGCCGACATGGTCATCACTGACGACAACTTCGCTTCCATTGTCGCCGCTGTGGAAGAAGGCCGGGCCATCTACGACAACATCCTCAAGTTCGTGCACTACCTGCTGTCCTGCAACCTGGGCGAGATCGTCCTGATGTTCCTGGCCTCCGTGCTGGGACAACCCGCTCCGCTCATCCCTGTGCAGATCCTCTGGATGAATCTCGTGACCGACGGACTGCCTGCCCTCGCGCTGGGCGTCGACCCCGCAGCAGACGGGCTCATGGCGCGCCGGCCCCGTAAGCCGGATGCGCCGCTGCTCAGCAGGACACGGGCCACAATCCTGCTCATCCAGGCGTTCTCCATGGGTCTCTGCGCACTGGCAGCATTCGCCTTCGTCCTCCACGTCGAACTCGGCAGCCCGATACGCGCCCGCACTATGGCATTCATGGTCATCGTGCTTGCCGAGCTGTTCCAGGCGTTCAATGCCCGCAGTCTCTTCCTGTCCGCTTTCAGCCCGCACCTGCATGTAAACTGGAAACTCGTGCTGGCGACCCTGGGCGCGCTTGCCCTGCAGCTGCTCCTGATCTACATCCCGCCACTCCAGCGCGTCTTCCAGACCGAGGCGCTCTCCCTTCTGGACCTGGGCGTGGGCACGGCGCTCGCGTCCTTCACGCTGTGGGCGAACGAAGCAGTCAAGCTGGTCTTGCGACACAGAACAGACGGCAGCAGCGATTGACAACACAGAAGCGACATGGCGGCCCGCCCAGATGAGAAGAGGCACTCCTCCGCTGCGACGCGTCGTTTCTGCGCGAGCGGCAACTCACATTCCCGATGAAGACGCAGAGACTTGACCCGTAATCTCATGAGGGCTACAGTTCAGCCAAAGGCCCGCTCCAATGAGGGCCCTGAAGAGGTGATCGCATGGACGACAAGAAGCTGTACACGCTTTCCGAAGCGCATGAGGAGTTCGCCAGGCAGCTGAACGGGGAGGTCTGGGAACTGCTTGACGCGACGGACCGCTCGAGCGTGAATGACGAGCGCATGCTGTATGCCGCATGGGCGTCCGCGTACCACTGGCTGATTGCAGGGACCGCCGTCCATCATCAGCGCGCCGAGTGGCTTCTCTCGCGCGTGTACACCGTCCTGGGAGATGCCCCAGCCGCCCTGGCGCACGCAAGACGCTGCATGGAGCTCACCGAGAAATCCCCTGGCGAGATGGCGCCGTTCGACCTCGCCTATGCCTGCGAGGCTATCGCCCGGGCAAGCGCGCTTGCCGGCGACGGGCATGAGGCCACCCGCTATCTCGAACTTGCACGGGAATCCGGCACACGCATTATCAACACAGAAGACCGGCAGATCTTTGAGGGCGACCTGAAGGGCGGCGACTGGTTCGGCATCACCTGACTTCCGGTCCGTACTCCTGCCGGGTGCCGCGTGAGTGTCTCGGCCACGCGTGTTGACGAAGCACCCGCCCTGTGCATATACTGTCATCGAGGACATGGAGGCATAGACGTGGCAGTAGTCATAGGAGCAAGCTGTGCATGGTAGGAGGTGCTGGCCATGGCACGAACGGCGGGCATCGTCGTGAACGAGCCGTCCGACGTCGGCATTCAGCTGGCGCGCGCTCAGAAGATGCTCTATGAGGAGGAGACTCTGGCGCGTGATGACCTCGCACTGCAACAGTCCACCCTGGAACAGGATCTGGAACAGAAGCGCTCCGCCGCTACCGAGGACATCGCGCGCATTCGAGCGCGCTCCGAACAGGACCTGAAACGCCTGTCAGCCCGGTTTGGCAACTTGCGCTCAGGTGTCGCCCCTGTAGCGACCCGCGCATGGATCGGGCTGTCCCGTCTCAGTCTGCAGGGCCGGGAACACTCGCAGATTCGCGCACGGTCACGTGCCATCCTCCCTGCTCAGCGGGCACTCCAGGACTTCCTCGATGGACGCGAGACTGAAGTGGCGAGGCGGGTCGAAGGCGCCCGCCGCATCGCCCTGGGGGTCGAGGCCATTGCCCACTCTGCCACGCTGGCCAATGCGATTGCGGAACGCAACGTCATCAGAACGCTTGGCGCGCTAGCCGATGACTTCGTCCTGATGAACGACCTCCACCTGCATTCGGATCACGATGTGCCATTCGAGAACGGCTACCTGAAGACGGCACGGCTGGGCCACCTCCTTGCAGGCCCTGCAGGGATCTACGCCATTGAGACCAGAAGCTGGAGCCGCACGGCCATTGCCGCCGGGGAGGAAGCGGACCCTGTACTCCAGGTTGCCAGGGCGTCGTTCCTGTGCACCCACATCCTCAAGGATGCGGGCTGCAACCAGATCGTGCGGTCGATCGTCGCGTCCGAGGGTGCCGCCCCCACGCGGTCCGGCGGAGCTCATGTCGCCGTTGTTCCGGCTGCGCGCCTGCTCGCCTATATTCAGTACGGGCCCCGGCTGATGTCCGTTCAGGACATCGCTGACGTCTGCAGAATCCTGTCGTAGAATCCGGCTAACCGTCACTGATCCCTGACTGCAGCCCAGGAGGCCAATCTGCTGTTGTCGGCAGTCCTGCCTTCACAGTTGTGTGTACGAAACCTCTCTATGCTGCGTAGTACACATGCAAGGACGCGAAAGCGCCCTGAAGAAAGGAGAAATGATATCTATGATGGGATATGCAAGATATGGCGGTTTCGAACGTGGCGTCTGGGGTGCGTGGGGTGTGGGGCATCTGTTCATGGGCCTGCTGTGCCTGGTACTCTTCATCGCACTCATCGGCTGGATCATCCGAATGGTGACGTGGAGACGGCACGGTATGGGCTGCCGCATGGGGTACATGCGTCACATGCATGGAATGCATGATGACTATGACATGATGCAGGGCAACCAGAACGAGGCTCTGGACATCCTCCGCAAGAGGTTCGCCTCAGGCGACATCACGAAGGAAGAGTACGAAGACCGCTTCAAGGTACTGAGCGGAGAGAAGTAGTAGTCCCGAAGAACACTGCACCCCTGTGCCGGCAAACGGCGCAGGGGTTTTTGCATGGTCAGGCCGGACCGGCCACCCTCCTTGACATTCACATCACAATGCACAACGATGTGATACAGCAATACCCGGGAATGTCACTGCAACTTCCGGGCTGCAGACGGATACACGACTGAGTTGCGCTCGTCGGTGAGGATACGCGGGACCCAGAACCCGCCAACGGTCGTCCAACTGGAAGAAGAGCGGTGAGCCCCAGGGGTTCTCCACATGGAGGTGAAACAGATGAAGAGACTAGCGATTGTCCTCATGATAGCTGCATTGGCACTCACGATGAGTGTACATCAGGTGAACGCGGCCGACCCGCCCGCCGGCATCCGCTACGCGCCACCGACGACAACACTGACGACGGGCAGGCTTTCGTACGTACCGGGCGAGGCCATCGACTGGCGCTACACCCTGTACAACGGCAATGACCAGCCTCTCGTGCTGACCTTCACGTCGTCTCAGACCTACGACCTCATCGTGCGCCAGGACGGCAGGATGGTCGCACGATGGTCGACCGGCAAGATGTTCGCCGACGTCATGAGCACCCGCACCGTCATGATGGGCGAGACCATGGAGCTCAAGGGATCGTGGAA
>JAPLGI010000028.1 GCA_026390245.1 Caldisericota bacterium | reverse complement strand
GGCGATACGCCGGGCATCTTCTGCTGCCTCCCTGCTTACCCTCTTCCATTTTCTGGATCCTGGTTCGTCAAGAGTTATCTCGGTGCGGTCCCCAACATACTTCTCGAGAAACCCGAGTCGTTCCACGGGAACGTGGAGCAGCGAATGATCCTTGTACTCGAGCGAAATGTAGTCCCGGGTGACCCCATCGACCGTCATTGCAGTCATGCCCCTGAACACGCCGATGCCATAGTCCCGGTGGACGACATAGTCCCCTTCGTGCAAATCCTCGAGACGCGAAATAGCCTGAGAGAAACGGCTCGTCTTTTTCGGGCTGGTCGCCGACTTCGGGAACAGCTCCCTGTCGGTCAGGACCACAAATCCCCCTGCCGCAAACCCGCCCGACAGGGAACCCTTGACGACGGTGAGTCTCCGCATGAGCTCAGGGTCCTCGACCGTATCCGTCACGAGATGCTGAGCCTTGTCAGGGTTCCACGACACTACGTCGATCGCCGTCTCTCCGGGAGCGTACACCGCGAGGTACTCGCTGAGGGAGCCCGACAGCATCAGTGGAGGCAGCTCGCGGGAGGCTGGCGTCAGGGCGTCCTGGACTGAGGTGGCCGTAAGAAGGATCGACCGGCCGAAACTGCGCAGAGCCTTTCTGGCGGTTTCTTCCACCTGGTCGAGCGCGCCGGATGACGGTACGAAGCCAGTCTGAATGGTGCGGTCATAGAGTTCTCGTGCGGAGTCGAACAGCTGGGTCAGCTCGGCTTCGGGATCGACGTCGGCAAACACCGCTATGGCGCGGGGCCCGAGCAAACGCGCAAGACCACCGCACATGCGCTCTGGATCGACATATTGGTAGAGAAGATAGTTGACTCCCCGGCTGTTCGTCGTCGAGGTGAAGGACTCCAGGTCCTCGAGAAATACGGTGTCCTCTTCGGCCGTGCCAACACTCGTATGGCGCTCCTTCTTCCAGCGTTCCGCTGCCAGCGCGGCAAAGCTGCGGCGACTGTCCCGGTCCAGCACGACGGGATATGGCGGCAGGATTCCGACGGACGGAACGGCCTCAACCGACTGCTGTGTCACAGGGTCAAACAGCTTGATGCGGCTGATGACATTGCCCTCCAGCACGATGCGGGCCGGGTATTCTCCGACCTGCGAGTACAGGTCAAACACGTTGCCGCGCATGCTGAACTGGCTCATCTCCATGACCGACGAAACCCCTTCGTATCCCATCTCGAGGAGCCGACGCGCCAAAGAGTGCGGGACAATGCGGTCCCCCACCCTCAGCACAGAAACAAGCTCTGCAAAATCGCCAGGGGGGATGGACGGGTCGATCAATCCCTGGACTGTCGTGAAAACGATCGTCTCTGCATGTGCATAGATCTGTTCGAGGGCCTTCGCTCGGGCGAATGACAGTGGGCGCGAGTACTGCGTGTATTCCATGAGTTCGACCCCCAGCTCGGGCAGGACAACGGAGGGGTGCACACCCAGAGTGAGTCCGGACACACCGCGCACCATGGATGAGAGTTCTTCGGCACGATCGATACTCGGGCAGATGACGATCAGCGGTCCGGGGGATGCGGCCACCAGCGTCGTCAGCAGCAACTGCCGATATCCACTCGAAGGGCTGGAGACCGCTATGGATCCGGGTCGGTCCAGAAGCTGTGCGAAGCTGGCGAACAGTTCTGGGACACTGGCCCGTGCCTGCTGCAGCAGCAGGTCAAAGGAACCAGACTGCATCAGTCCGGTGCCACCTTGTGATTGTACACCGCTTGCGCAGCCATTACTCCGTCGCAGACGACCATGCGGGCAATTGCCGTTGTCTTTGCAATCACATCGATGATGTCCCCCCGCTCGAACCGGGAAAACCTCGACAGCACGAAGCCGATATCGGCGTCCTTGCTGCCAGACTTGCCAATGCCGATGCGTATCCTGACAAACCCCTTGCCACCGCAGTTCTCTGCGATGGATCGGACCCCGTTGTGCCCGGCCGCTGAAGCGCCGAAGCTTATCCGCACATTGCCTGCTGGCAGGTCCATCTCGTCATGGATGACGATGAGATTCTCCAGAATGATGTTGCGTTCCTTCATCATTGGGGCGACAGCGACGCCGGAACTGTTCATGAAGGTCTGAGGCTTCACCAGGACCACCCTCACCGGTTCCGGGGCCTCACAGAGCACCAGATCGACGGCGGCCCAGTGGGACAGTCGGTTGTGGTTGAACCTGCGAACCTTGAATGAATGTGCAATGGCGTCAAGGGTCATGAAGCCCACGTTGTGCCGTGTTTCCTCGTATTCGGAACCTGGGTTGCCCAACCCCGCGATCATGATCGTTTTCACATCTGCTATACTACTCAGGAGAGGCCAGATTTCAAGCTGTGAACGGTTGACAGGCGCCTCGATCGCCGTATACTCTCTTCGCATTGGTCGGGTCCGTCAAGCGCCGAAAGGCCACCTCGACCGAGCAATTCCTCGTGGAGGTAGTCTATGTACGCTGTTATTGAAGCAGCAGGAAGGCAGTATCGGGTCGAGCTCGGCGAGATCGTCAAGATGGAAAAGATCGCCAGCGAGCCCGGCACGCCGATCGTGTTCGACAAAGTCCTCGTCGTCACCACTGACGCCGGCACTCAAATCGGCAAGCCCTACGTTCTGGACGCGAAGGTGAGCGGTACGATC
>JAPLGI010000163.1 GCA_026390245.1 Caldisericota bacterium | reverse complement strand
AGGACGCTGCAAAGGGGAGTAGTGGATGCGGAGGGACGGGCAAGTCCGGGAGGACCATCCGTGAAAGCACTGTCCTTCACTGCCCGCGACGGCTCATTCTCCTTTCAGGTCCTGGTCGCAGAGGACAACGGACACCGCTGGACCATTCGTCTTGAAACGCTCCAGCGCAAGGCGTGGTGGCAGGAGAGCCAGGAGCTGGCAGCAATGCTGGCGAGCCTGCTGTTGTTGTAGACCAGCCTACGCTGTCGGCGCCTCTACGATGTCCTGCAGGTCCTTGAGATGACCAAGGACCAGCCTGGCCGTCGCGATATTGGTGGCCAGAGGGATGTTGTTGACATCACAGATCTTGAGCACGGCGTTGATATCCGGCTCGTGAGGATGGGCGGTCAGAGGATCCCTGAGGAAGACGACTGCCTTGATTTCGTCAGAGGCAATCATCGAGCCAATCTGAAGGTCTCCGCCTTTCTCCCCTGAATTTACCTTGATGACGTGCAGACCAGTCAATTCCTCGATAAGGCCCCCTGTGCTCTTTGTGGCAACCAGCTCCTCCTGAGCCAGCATCGCCTGAAAGTCCCTGCACAGTGCAATCATCTCGGGCTTCTTGCGGTCATGCGCGATCAATGCAACTTTTGTTCTCATGTGTCTATTCTAGCCTCCACCGGTGCAAGTCAACAAGGCTACTGCTGGACATCCTTCGCAGTTCAGGTTATCCACAGGATGTTGTGAATATCTGTGAAACACAAATCCCGATACGCCTCAACTGCACTATTGATGGTCGTCTCTCGTTGCACATCAGTCCACAGGCTCTCGTGGAATCTCTCTCGGCGTGAAACCCGCTGTGAACAACGCTTCTGCATCTCCTGGAGTTATCCACAGTGCCTGTGGATAGTGTCAGTACTTTTTTGACGTCACGCGCTTCGTCCTGCGTTTCTGCTGTTCCTGGTGCCGCCAGATATCCCAGCGCATCCAGGCTTCGTAGGCATGGAGGAACGACAGCCGCAAAGCGGGGTTCTGAATGCCCTGCACTGCCTTCTCGGCTCTCGCCCCTTGTTCCGGAGACAGCTGGATCGTCGTGGCCAGAGACTCGGGGTCCGGTCGAGACGGTGAAGACGTGGCCTGCGGCCGGTGAATGCGGACCTCGTGAACGCTGTCCAGTCCAAAAGACAGGTCCGTCACGAGCTTTCCCCCCATGTGGGCATTCAGGCGCTCCACAATCAGGGCCTTCTGCTCAGACAGAACCTGCATGATGGACGAATTGGCACAGAGTACTGTCAGCGTTCCGTTCCTGAACTCGGCCGGATGAGAGTTTCGAGCCACATAAGCTCCAATGGTCCGCTCGCCCCACAACGATTGGACCGCGGGCCAGACATCGCCCAGAGACTGAACCTTGATACCCTTGTCGAGGCGCCCGGTACGCCGCATCTCGTCGAGAACATCCCCGATGCGCTCCATGCTGTTGTCGTGTCTTCTCACAGCCGTATGGACATGGGGTTCAGTCCTCCTCCGAGGCGCGCTGAGTCGAACGATGCGATCACCACCTGTTCAAACCTGGCCAGAAGATGGGCCAGCCTGTCAAGGTTCGCCATGTCGAGATCACCCTCCAGGTCATCCAGCAGCAGCACCGGATACTCCCCCGTGACCGAACGTATGTACTCGGCACCGGCGAAGGTGAGCAGGAGCGCCATCAGCTTTTCCTCCCCCAGGGACGCCGTGTCCCGGAGCTGTCTCTTCCCTCGAAGCAGAACAAAATCATCAAGGTGGCATCCTGTCAGACACGCATGACGAGACAATTCCTTGTCCCGGATTGCACGAATCGACTCGACTGAAATCGGACGTGGATCATAGAGAATCGATACTCCCTCCAGTGACTTGAACGACCCGTCGGCAATCAGGGCCGTCATCGACTGGGCTACCACGCCCAGAGCCGATCTCCTCTTAGCACAAATAACAGTTGTCAGGCTGGCAATCCGCTCGTCGAACAGGTCCAGCAGAGACGCGTCGACGACGCCGGATCCGGCTTGCCGCAGCAGCGCGTTCTTGCGTGTCATGACAGCAGAGTAAGCAGAGAGTGACTCAAGGTATCCATGATCGCACGACGCGATCAGGAGATTGATGAACTGGCGTCTTGTCGAGGGCATGCCCCTGACCAGAAATACCGAACTGAAATTGAACTGGGCAACCCGAAGGCCGCCGATAAGACGGATGAACCCATGATAAGCAGCACCGTCGATCTGGAGTTCTCTGCGTCCTTCCGTCGTGAACATGGACTGGACGGTATGAGTGAGAGACCCTTCAGCAACCGGGTCACGCGACCGGTATCTGCCACCGATCACGAAATAGGGATCACCATCCCTGATAAGCTCGGCATTTGTCAACCCCAGACATGACTTTCCAGAGGCCAGAAAATACACGGCGTCGAGAAGTGTCGTCTTGCCGGCGCCGTTGCCTCCTTCGATGGCAGTGATGGGAGCAGTAATGTCAATGCGCAGTTCAGTCAGCGCCCTGAATCCCTGCACCCAAAGCGATTCAAGATACATCGTCCTCCGACGTGGCTGCTATTCCATCTGCTTGTGAGGCATGACAAGGTACAGGAAGTCCTCCTTGCCCTGGTCCTTGATCACGACTGGGTGAACAGCACTGTTCATATGCAGTTCCGCGTTCTCGGTGCTGACCGAGGAAATTCCGTCAAGGAGTTTTGTCCCGAAGAACGAGACAGACAGTCCACCTGCTTCTCCCTCATAGCCCAGCTCATCACGGGCATCACCCTGATCCTGAGCCGTGCCCTGAATGGTCAGCCTTCCTTCCTTGAACGACAGCGTAATGACATCTGTTCCACCAAAAACAACAGCCCCAACCCGGCGCAGTGCGTCCAGAAGCTCTGACTTCTTGATGTTCACAGTATATTCCCACTCGCGAGGCACAATGTCGTTGTAGTTGGGAAACTCAGCACCGATCAGAAGAGAAATAATCTTGGTATCGCCGGAGGAAAACAAACACTCATCCTCGGTAATGATAACCTTGACATCACCCGCCGGCCTGAACGATTCAAAGACCTTGCTCGGAACGATTGCCCGCAGCGGTTCCCTCTTGAAATCAAACTGTACATATCCAAGGCGCCGGGAATCCGTCGCGACAAACCGGAAATAGTCCTTTGTCTGCTCCAACAGAATTCCCTGAAATTCCAGGCGACGCTTTTCATTGTGTTCCACACAGGGAAGAACACGGTCAATGGCGCTAGAGAATTCGCTCAGGCTAAACTGATATTCCCTGCCTTCCTTAATCTCCGGAATGCTCGGAAACGTATCCATCTGATAACAAGCCAGATCATAGTGTGCTTTGCCTGACGAAATCTGCAATTTCTTGTCGTCTCCTTCAATCGTGACTTCACCTGACAGAGCTGACACAATGTCCTTGAGAAACTTGAAGGGGACCAGGGCACGTCCAGGTTCTGTAACTTCAGCAGGTTCAGCATTTACCAGATACGTCGTCAGGTCAGTACTTGTCAATTGAAGCATTGTACTGTCTGCAGAAAGGAGAACAGCATCTGACGTAAAGGTCGAGCTCTTCTGTTGAATGACCTTGGCGTGCTGTGCCAGTTTCTTGCTCAAGCCCTCAGCTTTTGTTGTGAGTTTCATCCTTCCTCCTTTTAGTGTGAAAAGACTCTCTCATTCATAATCATCAAGATAAGGCAGTTGGCAGTGTTGGTATGTGGCTTGGAGATGGTCATGGTGCTTGTGGTGGCTGTGGACGAGCCTGTGGATAACTTGCTCAGGTTATCAACAGTGTGCATTGCGGGGGAGGGAAGAATAGTTCTCCACAACTTATACACCTCTCTTCAACTGCTTTACCAAGCTGTCGAGCAGGGCTCTCAGGGTCTCATCGTTCTTCATGTCCTGCTGGATCTTCTGACAGGCGTAGATGACCGTGGTGTGATCGCGTCCGCCGAATTTCTCGCCGATGTATGGCAGCGAGGCTTCGGTCAGGTCCCTGCTGAGGAACATGGCAATTTGTCTCGGCATCGCTATATCCTGGCTACGCCTCTTGGCCTGAAGGTCAGCAACCGAGATGTGAAAGTAGGATGACACCGACTGCATGATGGCGTCGATGGTAATTGGCTTGTTGATCACCGGGATGATGTCCTTGAGCGTTTCCTCGGTGAAGGGGAGTGTCACTTCCTCGTTGGTAAGCGAAGCAGTAGCAAGGACGCGCATGAGTGCGCCCTCGAGTTCGCGGATGTTGCTCCCGATGTTTGCGGCGATATACTCCAGTACTTCCTGCGGGACATCGATCTTGTCCAGCTCAGCCTTCTTCTTCAGGATGGCAACCTTGGTCTCATAGTCCGGGCGGCTGATGTCAGCGATGAGCCCCCATTCGAAGCGCGAGGTAAGACGCTCCTCGAGGGTGGCGATCTCCTTGGGTAGAACATCAGAGGTTATGACGATTTGCTTGTGGGCATCGTACAGCGCATTGAAGATATGGAAGAACTCTTCCTGTGTGCGCTCTTTACCTGCCAGAAACTGGATGTCGTCAATGAGCAGGATGTCTGCGCCGCGCGTCTCCTTGTGGAAGTTCTCGATAACAGCATTGTTGTTTCGAGCGTTCTGGATGGAGCTGACTACCTCGTTCGTGAACTTTTCGCCAGTCGTATAGACAATCTTCTTGTCCGGCGCCTGGGTCAGGATGTGGTGTGCGATTCCCTGGAGGAGGTGCGTCTTGCCAAGTCCTACCCCACCATAGATGTAGAGAGGATTGTAGACGTTGCCTGGATTGCCGGCAACAGCGTTGCAGGCAGCGAAGGCAAGGCGGTTTCCTGCGCCGACGACGAAGTTCTCGAAACTGTAGCGCCTGTTGAGGATGAGCGTATTGTTGTGCTGGAGCATGCCTGGCTCGGTTGGGATCTCCTCCGGCGGCTGCTGCACAACTTCTACGGCGATGGTAGTAGGTTGGCCCTTGATAGCGTCGATGGTTTCCTTGATGACATCATAATATCGGCTGACGATCCAGTCCCTCGCGAACTCGCTGGGGACGCCAATCGTAAGCGAAACGTCGTCTTCATGGAGAGTCGTCGCATTCTTGAACCACATCTCGAACGTTGGCCGCGCGAGTTGCTTGCTGAAGATGTCGAGCAGGTGCTGCCAGGAATCCGACCGTTGTTCTTCCATTCTTTGCTCCCTTTACGCTCGCGCCAAGTAACCGCGCCCCGGCCAGAAGAAACAGGCCACGGCATGAGTCCCGCATGCACATACACCGGCGCAACCACCCCGTCCTTGTGACGGAACACCGGAGCGTTGCCAGGCAATGCGCATCCGTTTTGTGTGATATAGTATAGACGAAATGAAGACCAGCGGCAATCAGAAAAAGGCCCATAGATGACAACTCGCGCTAGACACGGCAGGATCAGGAGCAGTCGACGGTCCCGGGACGGTGGACTGCTTGTCCTCATCCTTGCACTGGTTCTAGCCGTTTTCGTCGGTTCCAGCTTCCGCAAGGCCGGGGGACGGAACACGTCCCTGATCTTGTTCTACCTTGATGCCTCGACCCGGGAGATGGTCAGAAGTCCTTCGGTGGCAAAACTGCCGACACGAGGCGTGGAAGAGGTGGCAAGCATCATCGACCTCCTGCGCAACCCCCCTGAAGGCCAGGGTCTGGCGACAGCGGTTCCAGCCGGATTCACTGCGCACAGCGTGACGCAGTTGCCCGGGGGGATTCTTCACGTGGTTCTTGGAGTGGGGCGCGGGCAGGCCCCCATGGGGTTTGGGGAAGAAAACGCTCTCTACTGGCAGGTCGTCAATTCACTATTGAGCCTTCCGGGGGTGAGTTCGGTCGAGATCTCGGTGGACGACCGCCCGGCGGGGACCTTCCTTTCATTTGTCAAGACGCAGCGAGAACTGATCACCAATGATGCCATGCTGGACAAGGGACAGCCGGTTGACCTCTATTTTGTGGCTGCTGACGGCCGTCTCGTCGTCGAGCGCCGTGCACTCCCAACCGGACTGACGCGCTCTCAGCTGGGCCTTCAGGCTACGCGCGCTCTTATGGAAGGGCCGCAGCATCCGAGCCTCGGGAGTTCTCTGCCAGGCACAGCGGTGCTCCGTGGCGTTACCGTTTCCGGTCGAACAGCATCCGTCGATTTCGAGGAGAGCGTCCTTCAGCTGAACATGGCCGCCAAGGCGGAAGAGCAGGCCATGAATGCTCTAGTCCTCACGCTCACGAGACTACCGGGCGTCAGTCGAGTCCGGATCCTGGTC
>JAPLGI010000030.1 GCA_026390245.1 Caldisericota bacterium | reverse complement strand
CTTGTTCATCGGTGACTTCATTGTAGTTGTTCCCTATCCGGCTGCAACAACCTTGCCCGGCTGTCTGACGAGACCGGAGGGCTACTTCAGTGTCACCTCACGGGCAGCCGCAGACCGCTCGCGGGCATTGTAGATGGTTCTTGCGGCTACGATCCCCAGAGCGCGCACCGTCGCTTCTGCCCTGATGTCGGCCTCGCGGGCCCTGTGGATGACATGCGGGATCACGTCCACGACCTTGGCTGCCCGCCGGGACGCTGTAGAGGCCCTGTCGGCCAGGCGGTTGAATTGGGCTTCAGCGGACTGGACGGCTTCGGAGACCCTTGCAATCTCGACACCAGCGGTGGTCAGCTGTTGCTGCATCTCTGCCACAGTCGGGGCAACCTGACGCGCGACGCCCGCCACCTTGACAGCCATGAAGATGAACGCTCCCGCGATGACCAGCGATGCGCCACCAATCAATATGACGAGTACCCACAGTGGATCCATGTGCTACCTCCTCAGCGCCACCCGGCGTTGTTCTCAGTATAGCGCCGGATACAATTCATGTCACCGGTGGTACGTTTCGGGACAGAACCACCCCTCAGAAGCACTCCTCGCCTTACACTGAAAGGCTCGGGGGCATTGGAAAGAAATGCTCGGGGGAGAGCGCCCCTCGGATTGGACAGAAGTCCTCGGGGGGTTCCGTTTCTGAAACACTGTTGCACTTTGGGGACAAGTCTGGTCTGCCAAGCAGCCAGAAAGCGTGGATTTCCGCCTTCGCTCTTGAATTATCGCATCATGGTGGCACCATATTGTCGGAACAGGAATAGCACTTCCAGGGAGACGCTCACCGTGCGACGCAGCAGTGCCAGACGTGTACCAGATACTCTTCCCGTGCCCGGCTCGACGCTGGGGCTGGACATGATGCAGGAGATTCGGCGTGCAAGCCGTGGACTTGCATTTGCTCTCGCGGGCTACGTCGCCATCTTCGTCGTCCAGCTGACCAGCTACTTCGTTACCCACATGCTGGCCCTCCTGGCACAGGCGTTCGCAACGCTCGCAAACGCAGTGGTCGCCGTCGTCGTCCTCCTCGCCCTGGCCTGGTCGCAGAAGCCGGTCAACATGTACTTCAGATGGAGACGGGGTCGCAGGCGCAACGCTGTCGCGCTCATCGCCGCTGCGTTCATCATCCTGTTCCTGAGTGTCGGGACCCTGTGGAAAGCACTGGCGACCCTGATCCACGGCGGAGCATTCAGGGCGGTCAACCCGGCCCTTGCCATTGCTGTGCTGGCTGTCGGTATGCTGCTGGTCAACGTCCCTCTGTTCGACATCGTCCAAAGCGCACGAGAGGGCTCTTCGATCCGTCTGCGCCTTCTGTCGCTCATCAAGGACGAGGTCTGCTACGCCGCCGCAATCGTTGGCATCGCCCTCGCGGCTGCGGGTCATACCTGGGCCGACCCTGCGGCGTCGCTGCTGATAGGGGCCGCGATGAGCATCGGTGCGGTATTGCTCGTCCGCGACTGTGTTCTCCTGCTCAAGAGCCGTCCTGCCCGACCCTCTACTGCTGGCTGACCCCAAGTTCCTCCACCCCTCGCGTCTCCGGTATCCGACCGTTCATCCTTGGTGTCGGCACGCTCTTCCACAGACAGCGTAGAGAACTCTCAAACATCATCAATACTTGTGTGGGGGCCAACGCAGAATCATGATGTTCCTTCAAGATTAGCAGTCTTGCCATGAGACTGCTAATGCGTATACCATTGAAGGTAGCCGAAGTCCCCCGAACAATAGTCGGCGATCGTAGATGAAACAACGACCGGCGTGAGCCGGGCGAAAAACTTCAACACTAAGGAGGTACCATCATGTACTTCGATCTGAACACAGACAGCATCGCCACCAGTGATTGCTGCTCCACGCCTACCCTGACGAACCTGTTTCCCTTTCGCATGAATGCCATGCTGCGCGCAGCCGGACGGTCGGGACGCCTTCCCGCCACCGACATCAGAGAGGATGAGAGCCGCTATGTCA
>JAPLGI010000038.1 GCA_026390245.1 Caldisericota bacterium | reverse complement strand
TGGAACAAGCGCAATCCCAAGTTCCAGAGCTACGGCTTCAACGACTGTGCCAACTATGTGTCTCAGTGCCTGATTGCAGGTGGCCTCAGCCTCCTCGCAAGCCCTTCGGCAGACAAGAACGGAAGCATCGCACAGTGCACCAGCCTGGACGCATTCCTGACAAACACCCTCAAGGCCACGGTCTGGAAGAAATCCCCTGGTTCGCTTGCGCCAACTGGCCTGCAGCCCGGCGACGTGGCCATTTTTGGCAATTGGCTGGGCCTGCGTCACGCCGTGTTCGTCTCTGCCACCCAGACGAACGGCCAGCCTCTCTTCAACGCTCACACCTATGACCGGCTGCGTACCACCATCGGCTGGCTGTTCAGCGGCTGGACGTACGTCAAGTACTACCACATCGTCAAGACGCCGGTCACCGTCGCAATCGCTCCCAAGCCTGCGACTCCCGCGAAAACGGCCGTTGTGGCACAACCTGCCGTGACGACAAGAAGCTCGGTTCCCGCCACGATTCCTGACCCTCAAGCCAAGCCAGTCGATTCCATGAGCCTCGTCGCCACGGCACTTCCATCATCGGTGACGTCGACGTCAGCTGTGCTGAACGGCATCATCAAGCCCGACGGACAACCGGCACTCTGGTTCTTCGAATACGGTGTCTCCGAGACGTATGACGCTGCCACGGACAAGCAGGGACCACTTCTCGGGAACATGACCTATACCGTCAACTTCGCAGTTGTCGGCCTCAAGCCAAGCACCACCTATCACGCCCGTCTTGTGCGAGTTTCACCGGATGACAGTCTCCTGGCAGGGTTGGACCTCACATTCCGAACTCCGGAGACTCCGCGCACGGTCACGCACGGAGACTGACAGCCTGCAGGGTATGGCGTAGTCGGTCCGGTCCCGGGACTGGTTCGCTACACCCGGGCCACGAAGAAGATGCGGGGTTCGGCTTCCGGATCGGCCAGAGGTACGGTAAGGTCGACCGCACGCGCCTGATAGACTGCACTGAACCCGACTTCCAGCAGCGCAGTGGTCACCTCTCGCACGGGCCACGCGTTTTCCACAAATGTCTCGTCAAAGCGAAGCCAGCCACCCGATTCCTGCCGGACGAATCCGGAGATCTTGATACGTCCCTGGCGCCTGTCCTCGTCGTACATGCCACGATTTGTCACCATTGCGTCCAGAGCGTCCTCAACGGTCACGTTGTTCCAGCGCCGCAGCCCCAGCACTGTGTTCAGGTCAAATGCGAAGAGGCCTCCCGGCAGCAGACACTGATGCACGCACGCGAAACACGACAGCAAGGCACTGGTGTCGGACAGATGGTTGAGGGCGTCGAACGTCGACAGCGCCAGCCCGAACCGCGACGACAGTGAAAAATCAGCCGCGTCACCCTGGATAATGGATACTTCGCCAGAGGAAACGAACGAAGCGCAATTGATGCGCGCATGGGCTAGCATGGGCTCCGAATTGTCCAGGCCCGTCACGGTATACCCCGCCTGAAGGAACTGCAAGGCCAGCTGCCCGGTGCCACAGCAGACATCGAGTACCGAGTGCTCACCCTGGGGACAGACCTGCTCGTACAGGGTCCGCAGCCTCGGCCCGACCAATGTCACAAATCCAGTCCATCGCTGATTGTACGCTTGTGCAAATGGTGCTGTATAGGACGACTCCATGCAGACCTCCCACCAGTACGCTTCAAGTCAATCTAGCACCGGCACGTCCTGGGGTCAACATCGATGACGATGACAGCGCCCCTCCATCTGGAGGGGCGCTGCAACGCCAACACGACCTGTCTCCAACGGTACAAGGCTAGCCGACGATACCCCACTGTGACGGCTTGACCTCGTCGCCAAACGCCTTCTG
>JAPLGI010000084.1 GCA_026390245.1 Caldisericota bacterium | reverse complement strand
GGCACTGCTGCGTCGCACGGTCATTGTCTCCCTGGAAGTGCACTTTCTGTTCCGACAACATGGTGCCACCATGATGCGATATTTCAAGAGTGGAGGCGGGAGATTCAGTCCGGATGAACGTGTGACGGCAGTGTCATCTGGTAGCTGTGCGCGAATCCGTCATCCCCCCGAGCATTTCCTTCCAATACGAGGGGTGCCTCTGAGTGCTGTTCTGTCCCCCGAACCCTTTGGTTCAAGGTGAGGCGTGCTTTCGGCGAAGGCGGGGATCCAGCCCTTCCTGCCATTTCGCGAACCAGACCTGTCCCCAAAGTGTAACACTGTTACAGAAACGGAACCGTCCCGAGAGTGTTGCACCGGTGACATGAATTGCATCCAGCGCTATACTGAAAATGACGCCGGATGGCGCTGAGGAGGTAACACATGGACCCATTATGGGTACTCGTCATATTGATTGGTGGCGCATCGCTGGTGATTGCGGGAGCGTTCATCTTCATGGCTGTCAAGGTGGCGGGCGTAGCGCGTCGGGTTGCCCCCACAGTGGCGGAGATACAGCAACAGCTAACCACCGCGGGTGTCGAGATTGCAAAGGTCTCCGAAGCCATCCAGTCTGCTGAAGCGCAGTTCAACCGCCTGGCCGACAAAGCTTCTACAGCTTCGCGGCGAGCAGGGAAGGTCGTTGATGCAATCCCGCGCGTCATCCACAGGGCCCGTGAGGCTGATATCAGGGCGGAAGCAACCGTGCGCGCCCTGGGGATCGTAGTCGCAAGAACCATCTACAATGCTCGCGAGCGGTCTGCGGCTTCCCATGAGGTGACACTGAAGTAGTCCTCCGGTCTCGTCAGACAACCGGGCAAGGTTGTTGCAGTCGGATGGGGAGCAACTACAATGAAGTCACCGATGAACAAGACGACACTGATCCGGACCGATGAACTGGAGCGGATCCTGCTGGAGACGACCCCGCGAAAGGCCGTCCAGCGGGCCGTAGATCTTATTGCCCAGTCGATTCCATCTGCCTCGGTGACGGTCATGGGTGTGGATGCGGACCGCCATGTACGTTTTGACGCAACCAATGGCATCTCCTGGAGCGTTCTGCGCAAGGTCGAAGCCACGTTCAGCCGGGAACTGCCGCACAACATCATGGACATCATCCGTGACCGCGAGACGTGCTTCATCGACGATGTCGGGGCCTATCCTGACTGGAGGGGACCGACCCGCGACCTGGTCAGCTACGTTGGCTTTCCCATCATCATCGACCGGCGTGTCGTGAGCATCATCAATGTCCAGACATCGCTTCGGCGGCTGAAATCCGAGGATGTCGATGCCTTGCGGCCCCTCGTGCATCTCATCAGCCTGATTATTGCCCGCTACCTGAAGGAGCAGCAGTCTGCGAAGCGCGAGAACTACCTGGCCCTGCTGCATGAGACGACGCTCGACGGGGTTCGGGCGACGAGCGCGGTGGAATTCATGAACTCCGTCGTCAAGCGTATTGCGCGGCGCCTTGGCTATCAGTATATCGCGCTGTTCCTTTGCGACGACGAGGCACAGTCCCTCGTCCTGCGGGCGCAGAAGGGATACTCTGGCGAGTACGACGGGCTCACGCATTCTGTCCACGATCGTGTGGGCGTGGCCGTGCGGGCGTTCCGCCTGCGGCGTGTGATCAACGTTGCCGACGCGCGTACCTGCGCGTTCTACTTGCATGCCATACCGGGGGGGCTCTCTGACCTGGCGCTTCCGCTGATGGCGGGAGGGAAGGTGATCGGCGTCCTGAACCTTGAAAGCAAGAAGGCCGGGGCGTTTTCCCGCGAAGACATCCGCAACCTGACGCCCCTGGCGGCTGGCGTCGGCTTGATGCTTGCCAGCATGCAGATCAAGCAGCTCCTGCGGGAGCAGGCACTGCTGGACGGCCTGACCGGGGCGCACAACCGTCGTGCCATGGAAAGCATTGTTGTCGAGGAACTGGA
>JAPLGI010000209.1 GCA_026390245.1 Caldisericota bacterium | reverse complement strand
GAATGCCCATCTTCTTCTTCATCTGAAGAGTGGTCAACCCACCGAACAGGGCCTGGTCTCCTTTGCTGCGGATGCGGCCAAAACCCTGGCCGTCGACGCCGCGCTCGTAGATGAGCTTGGAGAGCTCGGTCTCCGTTTCCTTCAGTCGCTGCCGAGCCAGGATTCGTTCCGTCAGCTGAATTCGCTTCTCAAGGGTTTCCTGTTTGTGCGTTTGCACTTCGAAATAGCTCTGTGCAAAGGCAAAGCTCTCTTTCCGTGGGTCACAGTTCAGGGCGATCAGGTAGCTAGCATATCGAGTCAGCAGCATATCTTCGACATCTCGCTTGCTACCGGAGCCAAGGCTGACCATTTTGTTGACGTCAACAAAATGGTCAGCAACTACTTGGTGAGAGGATGCACAAGCTATCTTGGCTTTTTCAACCACTTTGGCGAAGTTGCGCCACTCGTCGTACCCCAGCAGGACCTGCAGGTCCCGTGCCAACCAGAATTCGACGCCGTTCTTCTCGTATGATACATCTTCAAAGGTTTTCATGAGCCTAGCTACAACTTCGCTATCCATCTGTCCTCCTCGCACATGGTCTGAACCCCTCTACATACTACTTCACTCCCACAGTTTCTCCTATCCTCTTGTTGACATAATGACCACGCCACATGGTCTGGCACAAGACGTTTGCGCAAGTACATGTGACAACCTGCCAGTGGAGATACCTCGCCGGCCAGTAGAGCCAAGACCGACCATCTTGTTGACGCCAACAAAATGGTCGAACCTCGCTCAGCGAGCTGAGTTGTCTCGATGGGGCCAGCTACGGCGGAGGGTCACATCAGGCACCCTTCTTGCCACGTTTTGGTTTCGCCGCCTGCTCTAGTTGGCGAGCAACGGTCTCCAGCGTCTGAACAGTCTCCCGCTGGCCCTCAGCTTCAAGCCATTCACGCCTGCGGGCTGCAAACAGCTCGTACTCTGCTTCGGCTCTCTCCACCGCCTGGTCATGGCTCACCGAGCCAGCGTTGGTCAGCACCTGGCGCTCCGTGAACCGAAGGAAGTTGTCCAGCTTCGTTCCCCAGTCCTTGAGGAATATCTGCTTGCGTTGAAGCGTCTGGTCCTCGGCGAAGTCCAGCCACATGACGACAATGCGGTTCAGGCCGCTGATTTCATCCCGCGTGAGGTAGTTCTTGGCAACAGACACGTCGCTCTTGTGGACTGACCCCGCCTTCCAGCTCTTCAGACCCATGTTCGCAGCGGTATGATCGGCCCTGGCAAACACCAGTTCTGCCCCGGTCTTCCCCGTAGCAGCGGCGTGCAGCTTGTTCTGCATGACCTTGAAGAAAGCTGCAGCGTCGGGCCTGATCTCCTTGACCCGCAGGTACACACGCGCCTCACTGGCACGGATGTCACGAATGCGTTCCAGCATTTCGTCGAAGTGGTCAGGGGCAGCAATGCCTTTCACCGCAGGGTGTTTGAGGCGTTCATCGTCAAGGACGAAGCCTTTCACCAAATACTCTCGCAACTGGTCTGTCGCCCATTGACGAAACTGGGTGCCTCGCTGTGACTTGACCCGGTATCCCACAGCAAGCACTGCATCAAGATTGTAGTGATCGATCAAGCGTGCTACCTCACGGGAGCCCTCTGTTCGAACTATCCGGAATCTCCGGATAGTTCGACCTGGATCAAGCTCGGCCTCCTCAAAGATGTTCTGCAGGTGCTCATTGACGGTTCGAACGTCCTTCTGAAACAGCTCTGCTATCTGAGCCTGACTCATCCATACGGTCTCTTCTGCAAACCGGCACTCGATGCGTGTCTTGCCATCTTCTGACTCGTACATCAGAAGCTCCCCGGGCAGAGCCACATCAGCCGGCATTGGTAGCGCGACGGCACGGATTTCTGTTGAACGTCTTTCGGGCTTTTCCTTCATGACTGTAACCTCCTCGCTGACTCCATTTGTCCCAGTCTACTCTCTGCCAGCCAGTAGCCTAGACCAAGCACACACGCGGCACCCATTGAGTCCCCTACTGCAATTGGTCTCCTATCCTTCCTTCAATGTGATCGTCACGACCTTGGTCTTGGCATCGTAGGACACTGTCGCCCCGAAGGAACTGGCGACAAAGTTGACGGGCATGTAGGTCTTGCTT
>JAPLGI010000073.1 GCA_026390245.1 Caldisericota bacterium | reverse complement strand
GTATGTTCTGCCGCAGACAGTAAGGAGACCGCGGCATGAAAAAGACGGGCGAACGCATTATTGGGAAGGGCAACTACCTGATCCTGCGTGAAGACACGTTTGTGAGCGACAGCGGCGAAGAAACGTCGTGGGAGTGTGTTGCCCGAGCCTCAGACACGTATGTTGTCGTGGTTGTTGCGCGTCTCATGCCCAGCGGGCGCTACGTGCTCCTGCGGCAGTATCGTCAGGCAATCGAGAACACCATCATAGGGTTTTGTGCTGGCACTGCTGCGATGGGCAGTAATCCTGAGGTTGAGGCTCTTCGCGAACTGCGCGAAGAGACGGGCTTTGTTGGCCGCGTCGTCGGGTCGAGCGGTCCCCTGAAGGTGAACGTCGGGATGTCCAACGACGATAGTCAATACATCTTCAGCGCGGAGATTGATGAGACCGATCCGCGGAACCAGCGCCCTCAACAAGACCTGGAGCCGAGCGAGGAGATCGAGGTCGTCCTGTTGAAGGCGGAGGAGATTCCTGCGTTTCTCCAGAGTGAGCAGGCTTCGGGTCGAACGATCGGTCCGGGCGTGTGGTACCTGTTTGGAGTACCACCCACCTTGACGCAGCATGTCTGAACCAGTCTGTTAGAGGGGTCGGTCTGAAAGGGCGCGCCGGACGGGCGCGGAAGGGGTGACACATGCACAGTTTCGAGTTCTGCAATCCCACACGAGTAATCTTCGGTCGCGGGACCGTGCAGCAGGTAGGCCCTGCTATCGCCCGCGAAGGAGCTCACAAGGTGCTGTTGATCGCCGGCGGCGGTTCCATCCGGGAGAACGGCATTTACCAGGCTGTCACCCAGTCCCTGAGTGTACAGGGTATCGATGTGGTAGAAGCGTGGGGCGTACAACCCAACCCTGAGCTGGCGCTTGCCCAGCAGCTGGTGCAGATCGCCCGCGAGCAGAAGGTGGACGGCGTGCTGGCTGTCGGTGGTGGCAGTGTCATCGACACGGCCAAGTGCGTTGCGGCGGGCGTGTATGTCGACAACTTGTGGAGCTGTTTCGAGAGGCGATGTACGGTCGAGAAGGCGCTCCCGGTTTTTGTTGTCCTGACAATCTCGGCTTCTGGCAGCGAGATGGATTCGTGGGCTGTCCTGACGGATGACGAGCAGCACAAGAAGTGGAGCATCTCCTTTCCCGTGCTATACCCCCGATTCGCGATCGTAGATCCGAGCGTGCAGACGAGCCTTCCGTGGCGGCAGACTGTGAACGGCGCCGTCGGCGTCCTCAGCCACATTATGGCCACCTACCTGGTGGGGTCGTTCGAGGAGACGACGCTTGCACTTGACGAGGCGCTGATGCGCACAGTCATCAAGATGGTGGACCGACTACAGGCGGACCATGCCGACTACGGTGCGCGCGCGAACCTTGCTTGGGCTGCGACGCTGGCCATGAACGGTCTGAGCTCCGCCGGCATCGAGGACAGCGACTGGTCAGCCCGGAGCATCGAATGGGCGATGAGTGCCCTGCACCCCGACGTAGCCCAT